>NZ_JBVVPC010000020.1:0-127846 GCF_055807355.1 Bradyrhizobium sp. Ken01 | reverse complement strand
CGAAGCTTGGCGATGATCTCCTCCGACGTCAGGCTGAGCGCGGACGAGGATCCCCAGACCAGTACGAGGGCAGCCATTACGAACGATCGCAGCACTTACCCTCCTTGCGCGCACGCCGTCATCGGGTTGACTCCTTATCTAGCCGCCGACCGGCCCCGACAACGTCTCCAGTCCCGCCTCTATTGCCGCGATGTCCTGCTCGATTTGCGCAATCGACAACCTGCAGTCAAAGCCCACCCAGGCCTTCAGGTCTCCGGCAAGTCGCCGGCGATGGATCCTCAGCTCTTCAAGCGACTGGCGGTCTTTCACTCTTGCGTAGCCATCCACAATCAACTCAATCGCACTCGACATGACGCTACTCCACAAAAACATTCTGATTTAATCGAATAAAGCTTAGTGCAAGCCGCCCGTTCGGCGCAACTTGTGCGCTGGCTTTGTACAAAATGGCCCCTCCGCCGGCTTACGCTTCAGCCAATGGGGCGGCTGGGGAACAACAAGAGCCAGAGAGCCCCTCGAATGTCCAACCAGGCCGTCGTCAAAATCGGTCAAGATCATTGACGGGTTGGCATTGCACTCAGCGTCCAACGGCAAATTCTTCGGAAACGGTTGAGCACAGGGTTTTAGTTTCTTCTAGCTTTTCCCGAACGGGGGCGTCAAACTTGCGTCCATTGAGAACGTAATTTTTTCAGGACATTGCGATGGGAAAACCTGCCGTTTCCCGTGATGCCTTCCGGGGACTATTCGCTTTCTATGCGGCGAAGGCTCATCACGACCACAAGCCCGAGGCCGAACATTCCCTTTTGCGGATGTTCGGATCTGCGGACGATATACCCGATGCTTTGCTGCAGCAGTGGTCGGACAGAGCTGAGCTGCTCGGCTCCGAAACCGTTGGCCGCGTAATGGATCCACACGTCCGTCAAATCACGAACGGCAATGCACAATACGACCATGCCAGCGACTTTCTCCACACGCTGCTGAGAGACCTCGGGCGGAAAATGCGGTGATCGAACCGCCACGCCATTGGCGCTTATCAGACGCATAGACTTCGCAGCTTGTTTCCGGCGTTTTCGAGCGACTTGGACTTCATAAAAGACCTTCTGGCCTTCAGCCAAGCCCGATGAACCGGCGCGCTGCACTGCGCTAGGCTCTACCGCCGTCATCGGGTTGGATGAAGCCGACCCACGCCCATTAAACCACTGCAGTGTGTCCGCTGCCAGCTAGGTGTGATCGCAAAGGCCGTGTGAAATAGTTCACAGATTGGGAAAGAAAAGCTCGCTACCATGGAGAGAGCGGCGGAGATGCTCCGGCCTGCTGTTGCCCGGTCGTCTGCCCATCCGGCTTGATGATGAATTGTTTGTTGTCTCGGTAGCGGAAAAGGCGGCGACGATGATTGACGACGATTTGGTCCGGGCACATCGCAACAATATTCAACGCTATCACCTCTTATTGCATACCACTCTGACGGACTTCGAACGGCAGTATGTCGAAAGACGTCTGAGCGAGGAGCAATCGAAGCTGGATAGGCTAAAGACTCGTGCTCAAGCAAAGCGAGACGGCCAAGCGGCTACAGATCACGCAGGGTAGGACACCCGATGGAGCACACGGCTTGCTGTTAAGGGCTGCGGCAGAAAGGCTTGTGCGAGCAGCTGCGCAGCTTCAGCATTCCGAGCGGAGACAACTAGCCGAAGCACGGCAGCACCACCTAAACACTTGCACTCGCCCTTCGGTTGCGGTTGGATCGTCTTTTTAGGATTTGATCCAATGGCAATTCAATTGCTTGTGGCGAAGGTTCTCAGGGACGAGCTATCTTTAAGGGGCATGCAATCATTAAGCGTTGAAGATTCCGAGGCGATTGCTGCTCGCATCTTCGAGCGGATCACTGAGCTCGAGCTGGAACTTGCCGCCCGGGGGTTCAACATCCCCGCGAGCGGCGATGATAGACCAACGTGACGAGCCGAGCGTCATGTCCGTTTACGATCCGCTATTGAGGGAGCTGGTGCGCACAAGGGCGCAAACTATTCGGCTCACGTTCTCGGAAATCGAGGGAATTCTTGGGAGGCCGTTACCGCCGTCAGCTTACAAGTTCAGTGCCTGGTGGGGAAATGAGAGTTCGCGCAAAGCTGGGCACACGCAGGCGATGGCGTGGCTGCAGGCAGGCTTCACGGCCAGAGTTTCACTGAAACAGCGGGCAGTGGAATTCCATCGAGCCTAAAGGCTTGTACGTCGCGCCACCTTAGTGTTGCGAGCTTTCCCGCGCGTCCCGGCAGCGTCAGTCCACGGAGAATCAATCCGAACGCGGCGGCCTGTTCTACCCTCTCCTCGCGGTCCTCGGCTCTTCGGCCCTTCTCCTCCAAGGCTGCGTCGATGAAAAGGAGGTCCAGAATTGCATTCTTTGAGACAAAATAGCTACCATTGGAACGCCCCAGTGCTTGGGTTATCGCTCAAGCCGAATAGCGGCCTACTGGGCAGACGACGAAGAGGTTCACCGTACTGCCGATTTCAAGTGCCAAATCGATCAGGGCAGCACTCCGAAATCAATAAGCCAATACACCTAGGTGGCACCGGACAGATCACGCAACACTCTTCAACACCAAGGTTGTGGTTGCAATGGACGAGACCGCTGTGGCGTCGCCGCATGAGCGTGGCTCGAATTTTAGCCCGGGGAAAGGCGTACGTCCGAGCTCCTCGCCTCTGCGGGGCGACGCCTGGGGCGCGTCCGCGGTGAATGGCGCTCGCCGAGGTCCTATAGTCGGCACCGTCATCAGTTCAGCTTGAAAAACGTCTGCCCTAGCCGCTCCTTGAGCGTTTCCAGTAACGACAGTCTTGTATCAGGCGCCGCAGCTTGCGCTCCCGTTGCGGGTGCGGGAATAATATTCAACGGTTTCGCTGTTCGGCGGTTAGAGGCTTTTTTCCCAGATTCGCCTTTTGCCGCATGCTTCGGCTTCAAGACCTCGCCGCCTGATTTCGGAGTGACCGGCTTCCCGGCGACGTCAAGTTCGGAGAATGCGCACTGCAGAGGCCGAGCAGATTGCACCAACGTCGTCGATGTAGAAGGACTGATGTTCGACGGAGCCACAAGCGTCGGCAAACTGGTATCGATTATTACCCGTTCAGGTGCCCGCTCAACTGAGCTGATCCTTATGGACGGTCGCTCTACGTCACTGTTCCCTGGGCCCAGCGCCTGCTGCGGCAGGCACCAGCCGATTCCGATCATCAACAGGACGAGAGCGCTGCCGACGAATCCGAAGTATCTCATCAAAGGCACAGGCCGCCTCCGTTTGGGGACGACCTTGCGGCCTCGTTTGTTAGCAAAAAGCTAAAGGTAGATTAAAACGGAAGACATGGTTACTACGCACGTTGCGATGCAAAGTGGCTATCTCGCGGGCGTCCGTGACTTCGATGCTGCGTCGTAGATCTCGATCTTCAGCATCGGATACTTGGCCAACAATTCAAGGGCCGCTTTAGTCGCGGCGTCCTGATCAAGAAATTCAGTCTTGAAGCGACCATCGACGAGCATCGCAAAGCCGGTGGCCGGCGCGAGGTCAGCACGCCGAACTTGGTTTGGTTGCGGACGTTCCAGGTGAAGGGTTGTTTTGTTCATTCCTTACTTATCCGGCTGGAGAACGCCCTTGCTGCTGAGGCTCTCGCAAATCGCCGAATTGAATGCTTGGGGTTTCCCAACCGGCGTAAGCACAGAACAAGAGAACAGAGATTCGAAATGCAATCGACATGCCGCCCGCCTTTTCTTGTTGGTGAGGACGGTACAAGCAACGTCTTACGGCCAGCTTAGGAGAAAGGGTTTGCGCAAGGTATACGCCTGATCAAAAGTGCGAGGCTGGTTTGCCGAAGCCCCCGTCACATTTCTGTCGGTGACCGCACCGATTCAGCATTCATGAATGAATTCGCTATCGTGACCAGGTGTACTGCGGCGGTGCCCAGCTGCTCCATTTCCTTGTCAGCAGTGTAGGCTGAAGCCGCTCGTCGATAGGCGATTGCAACGGTTGCGTATGCATCCGTGATCAGTACAGCTGAATGGTCGTGCGCATCCTTGGCTTTCCGATCACGTGCTTGGACGACTTTTGTTGCCGCCTGAGCGGTTAATTCAGCAAGCATCTCGTTACTTAAGCTCGGATCATCAATACCAGGCTGACATGCAGAAGCCGCGCCGGCGATGGCCTGATAGTATTGGCGCTTTTGCCACTCATTGGCCGTCAGGTAACTCTGCAGCAGGCGGCGAGCCCTCACTTCAAGCTGCTTTCGATCGCTTCGGATCTTTTGATGATCTGAGCTAAGCCAGCGGAGCATCGTCTGCCTATTCACTTCGGCGCCTAACGCAAAGATCAAGGGGCTATAGAGTTCCATCAGCACACTTGAGCTCGTTCGCCCAGCGCCCTCGGGAAATGTTGAAGTCGATTACAGCCTGCAGGTCTAGCGAATGAGAACGAATTCTACGATGAATCAAGCGAGGGGAAAGAGGGAGTTGAGCGCAGGTCGAAAGTAATTTGCCTCCATGTTGCTTTGTCCGCCCTGCGAAGGATGCGTGCCGTCAGGGTATAAAGCTTGGTTTGCGGCAGCGGAGTCAGGGCCCCAGGTCGGATCGGCAGCCCAATCGACAACAAAGTCGCACTTTCCTTCACTCGGAAAACGTCGCAGACCCCCATCGGCGGTGGCCCGATTAACATTGAAGAGACCTTCGTTACGAGGATTGTGAGTGCTGATTCCGAGCTGCACGATTTTGCGTGAGGATTTAATTGCATCCTGGAAAGTGGCCAAGTACCCTGCAAATGCAGCAAGCCACGCTGAAGCGTCAGTCGAACGAAGATCGTTTTGTCCGGCCTGAACGAACAGGATGTTCGGGACATCTTTGAATGCGGCGATCACTGACGGTTGTCGGCCGAGCATATCTGCAAGAAGAGCACCATCCGTCGCAAAGCATTGCTGACTAGTCTCATGGACAGCGTTTGGTAGGTAGAGGGTGTGGTACGATATCGTCCTAGCCCCGCCATTATCGACACTGGAGCTTGAACCTTCGACGATGAGGTGACGCATTAGAGGCATTCACGTCGTCTCCCAGTTGCAGATCATCAGCGCAGCTGTACCAAGAGCATTTCGTCCCTACCTAGCTGCTCGGCGGAAGTGCATGGCGCCCCGCGCTGGTTGCAGAATCCGATCATGCTCCCCCAAGTAATCTGATTCAGCGCCTTGTTGTCCTGGTGCGACTTCCATTTGGAACGGGATCGAGCTGGGGCGTTTGTTCCTTGCAGCATAGGAGTTCAGAATGAGATCTTCCAGATTTCTCTTGGTAGCGGCGCTCGTTTTGACCAGCACCTCGGCTTTGGCGCAAGCTGGCGGAGGTGGTTCAGGTGGAGCTTCGGGAGGAGGAACAGGCTCAGGCAGCGCAGCGGCCGGCTCGATGTCGAGCAGTGGCACAGCGAACGGTACGGGTGGTTCGCCCGGACCTAACACGAGCAACGCTCTCAACCATCAAACCACGGGAAATCGGCTGGGCGATCCGGCTAGGAATGAGAACAATGGCTCTTCAACCCCCGCCAGCGGCTACGTCAACGATCCTACGATGAACAAGGCTGTGCAGGATTTGGGTAATACGAATACTGGTATTGTAGCGCCTACGCGCTAGGCCTCCGCCACCGGCGGGCGCCCCACATGAGCGCCCTGGTTGGAATTAGAACGGCTACCGCACGCCACGACGTGAAGACTATGCGGCGCGGCCCGAACGGGTTTAGCCAGACGGGCCCTTGGACTGATAAGCTTTTGCATAGAACCTTATCGGTTGGAGAACTGAGTCGACCAAACCTTATAAGTCGAGGCAAAAACGACGTAAGGCGCAGCACCTGAGCCGTAAAGCGCTGAAGGTTCGGTGCGTTCAACCCGGCTGATATAGCTACCCTTCTTCGAACGGGGCGCAGGCAATCTACCGTCTTAGGCACGGTCTTTTTTGCGGCCTCATGACGGCACCGAAACGCGAGGCCGTCCGCGCAACGTCGAGGCTAATCGCTGCCCAAAGCGCAACATTGCGCCAGAGGAGATCAGGCCTGCAATGTCGCTCCGGGAACCGGCTGTTGAACGCGTTCGTTCGGCAGCGCCGACTTACCTTTGAGGCTGCTCGGCGATCTGAAGAGCTTGGAGAGGATGACCCGGAAACGCGTCTGATCCGCCTCTACAGTCAGTCCTTACGGTTCGCATCTCCTTCTGACGCTCGGTATTGCGCTTCTCTGCCCAGAAATCCCGCAGCCATTGCCTAGCGGGGGTGCTGGTCAAGCCGAACGAATTAAGCTAACGTGCATGCCAGATCTTGTTCTCTGCATACATCGAGCTTCGCCCATGACCGCGCTGGACCTGTCGTTCCAGTATCTCTATGCGGCGCCCGGCCGGGACGCCCCGCTAGCCGGCGGAGCAATAAGTCTTTCCGGGGACCGGATCGCTGAGGTGAAACCCGCTGTCAGCAGCCGCGGTGGGCTCCTCGCGATGCCCGCGCTGGCGGATGCCCACGACCATGCGCGAGGGTTTCATCACATCGGCTTCGGCGCGAAGGACCAAAAGTTCGAATTGTGGCGCGCTGCGCTGTATGCCCAGCCGCCGATCGATCCTTATCTCAACGCTGCCCTTGCTTTCGGACGTCTGGCCCAGTCTGGCGTCGGATCTGTGATGCACGTCTATTCTTCCATCCGGGTCGACCGGCTGATCGATGATGCACGGGCGATCGCCCGCGCCGCGCGCGACGTAGGGATTCGCCTCGGTTTCGTCGTGCCGCTGCGGGACGTTCAAACTCTCGGCTATGGCCCGGACCAGGAGCTGCTCGCGCTGCATGATCCGCGCGACCAGGCGTTCGTAAAGGAGACCTGGCTATATCCCTTTCCCTCGCCCGAACGCTACATGGAGCTCGTGCGCGAGGTGGCCCGCGCCATCGAGGGGCCAACCGTAACAGTCCAGCTCGGGCCCAACAGCCCCCAGGCCTGCAGCGATGGGCTACTCGAGGCGATCGGCGACGCGTCTGCGCGCGAGAACCGTCGCGTGACCACGCATCTGCTCGAGACATCCATTCAGCGCAAATGGGCCGATGCGAGCTATCCCGGAAAGTTCATCCGACGCCTGTGCGACATGGATGTGATCAGCGAACGCTTCACCGGTGCCCACGGCGTTTGGCTCAGGCCAGATGAAGTCGCGCTGATGGCCGAGCGGCGCGCCCAGATCGCCGTCAACCTGAGCTCGAATTACCGTTTACGCTCCGGTGTTGCGCCGGTTGACAGCTATATCAAAGCCGGCACGCCTTTCAGTTTCGGCGTGGATTCCTTTGGTTTCGACGATGACGACGATGCCTTGCGCGAGTTGCGTATCGGCCACTGGGTCTTCTCACCCGTTGACACCGACGCGCCTTTGACCCAGGAGCTGTTGTTTCGCGGATGGCATCAGAACGGCTTCCTTGCAGTGAATGGCCGCAATGATTACGGCAGGCTCGCGCCCGGGGCGCCCGCCGACATTCTCGTGCTCGATTACGAGGCGCTCAGCTACGATCTGATCGAGAACATGATCGACCCGCTCGAAGTCGTTCTCACGCGCGCCAGCTCCCGCCACGTCAAATCGCTTTATGTCGCCGGGCGCGAGATCGTGCGCGATGGCAAGGTTACGGGCGTGGATCTTCCCGCTATCGAGCGGGAAGTAATCGCGCAGACTAGACGGGGTGCGGAGCGGGCCCGCGCGCTAAAACCGGTTTTGGAGCGCTCCCAGGCGACTCTCGAAGAATTCTACAGGGCCGGCGGCCACACCCGCGCCGCCAGATGACACCGATCATGCTTTCCGATACATCTCAACCTGTGGCACGATCGCTGGCACACGTCTTGCCAGACCTGGCATGCAGGTCCTGCTTCTTCCGCGCGTTCCATCGTCGACACATCTTTTGTCTTGAACCGTTTGTGTGACGACCACCTTGATCCCTTAGCTGCTGGAGGCACTCTCATGTCGAAATTCGTTCTGCGGGCGCAAGCCCTCGCCGTCACGACGACGCTGCTACTCGCGGGCGGTGCCTGCCTTGCGGACACCATCAAGGTCGGCGCGGTCTATCCGCTGACGGGTCCCGTCGCCGAAGACGGCGCCACCGTGCTCAAGGGCGCCAAGCTCGCGGTCAAGCTGTTCAACGATGCCGGCGAATTTAAAGGCGACAAGATCGAACTGCTGGTCGAGGATGGCGCTTGCATTCCGGCACAGTCCGTTGCGGCCGCCGAAAAGCTGGTATCCTCGAGCAAGGTCGTGGCCCTCGCTGGTGCCTTCTGCAGCTCCTCCACCGGAGCGACGATGGACGTTGCCCTCCGCTACAAAGTGCCGATGGTTTCGGGCGTGTCTACCGCGCCAAACCTGACCGAGCGCGGCAATCCATACCTTTTCCGCATCCAGGCTACTTCACAGATGCTCGCTGATGCCTTCGCGCCGAAGATGATGGAACTCGCCGGCGGCAAGAAAATCGCGTTCCTGGTCGTCAACGACGATTGGGGACGCTCGATTGCACAATACTACAAGACATCGCTGGAGCGCAGTGGCGCGCAGCCGGTCTCCACGCAGATCTTCGATGCTAACGAAACGGACCTGTTCTCCTACATCACCAACATCAAACGCGCCGAACCCGATGCGATTATGATGGCCGCCAATACGCAGAACGCGGTAACCGTGACCGAGCAACTGCGGCAGATGAACATAAAGTCCCGGCTGTTCGCCGAAGGCTCCTTCACCGCCAAGTCCTATTATGACGTTGTCGGCAAGAAGGGCGACGGCATCAACGGGCTGATGCCCTATGTCTCGACCTATGACAGCCCCATGAGCAAGAAGTTCGTTCAGATGTACAAGGCAGCCTATGGCGAATTGCCGAACAACAATGCGGCGGCCGGTTTTGAGGAACTCACTATCATCACGAACGCGATCAAGACCTCGGGCAAGATCGACCCTCAGTCGATCCGCGACGCAATCGCAACCAGCACAACGCCCGGGCCCGCCGGCGACATCAAGTTCAATGAAAAGGGACAGGGCTACGGGTTTACAGTGTTTCTAACACGCAACGAGAACGCCGCTCCAATGATCGAGGGCACGGCACAGATCGCAAAACCCTGAGCCGGATGACGTCGACAGGCCATGGATCTCATTCCTCAATACATCTTCAACGGCCTGGTCGTCGGATCCAGCTATGCTTTGATCGCGGTCGGTCTGACCGCAATCTTCGGGCTGATGGAGATAGCTAACTTCGCTCATGGTCAGTTCTACATGCTGGGGGCGTTCTTCGCCTACACGCTGACGCGCCTGCTTGGCCTCGATTTCTGGACCGGTCTCGTCGGCAGCGTGATGGGCGTCATGATCGTCGGTATCGTGCTGGAGCGAACCCTGTTCCGCATCTTGCGGGGGGCCTCTCTGTCCAGCAGCGTACTAGCAACTATTGCGCTCTCGATATTTCTCGAGAACCTCGCGCTTAACGTCTGGGGTCCCCGGCCCCAGAAGATCCCGACGCCGTTCGAAACCGGCAGCATCGAATTCGCCGGGGTCTTCACCACGCCGGAGCGACTCTTAATGCTCGCGGTAACGGTCGTGATCGTGATCCTCTTGCATGTTGGGCTGCGGCACACCCAGACCGGCAAGGCGATCCGCGCTACTTTCCAGCAGCGCGAGGCCGCGGCGCTGGTCGGAATCGACATCGACCGCCTCTATACGCTGACCTTCGCCATCGGCGCTGGCGTCGCGGGGCTCGCCGGAGTCCTGCTCGGCACGATCTTCGTGGTTCAGCCGGCGATGGGTGGTATAGCCACTCTGAAGGCCTTCATCGTCGTCACGCTAGGCGGCATCTCCAGCTTTGCCGGTGGTATTGCCGGGGGTCTCTTGCTGGGTCTGGCGGAGAGCTTCGGCGCGATCATCTCGCCCGCCTACAAGGACGCGGTCGGCTTCATTCTCGTAATGCTCGTCCTGCTCTACAAGCCGGACGGCCTGTTCGGGAAACGGTCATGAAGTCGCGTGTCAGCTTGCCGTCCTGGCTTGCACTCTCCGTGACTGCTCTCATCCTTCTTGTACTGCCACGGCTGATCGGCACGGACTATTACCTGCACATCGCCATCATCTCGCTAGTGTTCGTGATTCTTGCGACCAGCCTGGACATCCTCGTTGGCTACAGCGGACTCTTATCGCTCTGCCACACCGCATTCTTCGCGTTCGGCGCCTATGCGGCGGCACTCCTGTTTCTCCACTTCCAAATGTCGCTCTGGTTGACGATGTTCGCGGGCGGCGTCTTTGCGGCATCAATCGCCTGGCTGCTCGGCCTGCTCGTGCTCAGCGTTCGCGGCCATCGCTTTATTATCACCACCGTAATCTTCGCCGAAATCGGTCGGCTGATAGCCTACAACTGGACTGACCTCACGCAGGGCCAGATCGGCCTGTCTGGAATTCGTCCCCCTGTTTTCGATCTACCTGGGTTGCCGCGCATCGATTTCAGCTCGCGCGAGGCCTACTACTATTTAGCCCTCGTGGTCACGACGACCTGCGTGACGATCATTTGGAGAATCACCCATTCCCCCATCGGCTGGCGCATGCTGGCCCTGCGCGAGAATGAAGCCCTCGCTGAGGCGAGCGGCGTGGACACGCGGCGCATCGCAACCACGGCCTTCGTCTCCAGCGCCTTTTTCGCCGGGCTAGCTGGGGCCGTCTATGCGCACTACACTGGTTTCGTCAGTCCCGACCTCTTCTACTTCACCTACACCACCACCATGCTGATAATGGTTTTCCTGGGTGGCAAGGGCACCATCATCGGACCTGTCATTGGTGCTGTGCTCTTTACCATCCTGCCCGAGGCCTTGCGCGTCACTGCGAACTACCGCCTCATGGCCTTCAGTGCCATCCTCCTCGTTCTCGTCGTGTTCGCGCCCGAAGGACTGGTCGGCCTCTTTGCACGAATTCGGCGACGTTTCGCTGGGCAAGGGAGCGTCCAGGATGCTTGAGGCGATGGATGTCAGCGTCTCGTTCGGTGGCGTCCATGCGGTGCGTGCGGTCAGCTTTCGTGCGGAGGGCCGGGACATTACAAGCGTCGTTGGCCCGAACGGCGCAGGCAAGACCACCCTGTTCAACGTCCTCACGGGATTCCAGAAGCCGAACATTGGCAATGTCGTCTTCGCCGATCGGAGCATCGTTGGGCTGAAGCCGAGCGGGATCGCCGCCCTCGGTCTCGTGCGTACGTTCCAGAAGACGGAGGTATTCAAGGGCCTCACTGTGGAGCGGGCGGTCGAGATCGGCACAACTTGTGGAAGGGACTTCCCGATGTGGCAGACGGTATGGCCTGGCGCCATCGGTCGCGCGCGCGAAACGGCCCGAAACGAAGCGAGGCGCATTCTGCAGAGGTGCGTCCTCGAAGATGTCGCCGGTGAGCCATGCGCCGCGCTGTCTTATGGCGAACAGCGCATTCTCGAAATCGCACTCGCCCTTGCGGCGCGACCGCGCCTGTTGATGCTCGACGAGCCGGCCTCCGGACTCAATCCGACCGAGGCCCGCCGGCTCGGAGATCTGATCACCAGTATCCGGGCGGACGGCGTCGGCGTAATCCTGATCGAGCACAACATGCAACTGGTCATGCGGATCTCGGACAGCATTATCGTCCTGCATCATGGTGAGAAGATCGCCGAGGGCACGCCTTCTGTCATTGCCCGTGACCAGCGCGTTGTTGATGCATATCTTGGTGGAAGTGGCTTTGCTGCAGCTTGAGAAAGTCGAAAGCGGCTATGGCCGCGCCCGCGCCCTCCATGGTGTCGATCTCACGGTGGCTGCCGGGGAGGCCGTGGCTCTGATCGGGGCCAATGGTGCCGGCAAGTCCACAATCCTGCGCGCAATTTCGGGCCTCAACAGCTTGCTCGCCGGCTCTATCCGCTTCGATGGCAAAGAAATCGGCAATGCGACGCCGCGGCAGATCGTGCGGCTCGGCGTAGCCCACTGCCCGGAGGAGCGAAAGATCTGGCCGAACCTCACGGTTCTGGAACATCTAGAGCTCGGTGCAACCATTCGCGGCGGCGCCGGCACCCAGGACATCGACGAGATGTACAAACTGTTCCCGATTCTGGACGAGCGGCGGCATCAGCTCGCCGGCACGCTTTCTGGCGGCCAGCAGCAGATGGTCGCTATTGCGCGGGCGCTGATGTCCCGCCCACGACTGCTCATGCTCGATGAGCCCTCTCTCGGTCTTGCGCCGAAGGTGACGGAGGAAGTGCTCACCACTATCCGGCGCGTCAACGGCACCGGCACCGCCATCCTTCTAGTCGAGCAGAACGCCAGCCTCGCGCTTGCAGCCACAAGTCGGGCCTACGTTATTGAGAACGGGCTGATGTCCCGCGAAGGATCGACCGCCGAACTCGCGAACGACCCGGCAATCCGCAGCGCTTATCTGGGGTTTTGATTCTCATGCGCCGCCTCATCGAGAACATCGACACACTACACACCTGCGACGATGAAGGCCGCGTGCTGCGCCGCGCGTGGATCGTCGTCGCGGGCAGCAGAATTGCAGCGCTGGGCGACGGCCCGCCCCCCGCCGGCGACTTCGATGAGCGAATCGATCTGTCCAGCTCGGTGGCAATGCCTGGACTGGTGAATGCCCACCATCATTTCTTCCAGACTCTGACGCGCGCCCTGCCGCGGGCTCAGCGCGGTCACCTGCTCGACTGGCTATCGGTGCTCTACCCCGTCTGGGGCCTGATGCAGCCGGAGGATCTCGCTGCAGTGGCTTCAGCCAGCGCAGCTGAGCTGCTGCTCACCGGTGCGACCACCACCGTCGATCACTTCTATCTCGTTCCGCGCTGCGAGGACGCGTATCTAGAGACCGAAGTCGAGGCGCTGGGCCGCATGGGCATCCGACTCCATCTCGTGCGCGGCAGCATGACGACGATCGAAAGCGATCTGGAGGCACGCCTCAGCATTACGCTCGGCCCACGCGCCGGCGGTATTATCGATGACCCAGCACCGGTACTCGCCTCGATGCGCCGGGCAGTGGAACGCTGGCACGACGCATCGGCGGGTTCGATGCTCACCGTCGCGCTCGGCCCGACGACACCGACCTGGGGCGATCCGGATTTCATGCGAGCAGTAGCGCAGCTGAGCGACGAGCTCGCCGTCGGGATCCATATGCACGTGCATCCGCAGAGTACCGACCGGATGCTGTGCCGGGATCAGTTTGAAAAAGGTCCGGTCGAATGGCTTGATAGCCTCGGCATGCTGGGACCGCGAACCTGGTTCGCCCATGCCACGCGGATGAACGATAGCGAGATCGCTCTGCTGGGCGAGCGCGGCGTCGGTGTCGCCCATTGCCCGCGCATGATCATGCGCCTGGGCGCCCGTATTCCTTATATTCACCGCATGCGTGCGGCCGGCATGCCGGTCGGCATCGGTGTCGATGGCGCCGCCAGCAATGATAGCGGCTCAATGCTCAATGAACTGCGATTGGCCTTGCTGTTGCACCGTCTCGCCGATGGTGGCGGCGAGGTCGCGCCGGAGTTTTGGATGACGCCACAGGACGTGCTCGGAATGGCCACGCGCACCGGGGCCGCATTGATCGGCCGCAGCGACATCGGTGCGATCGCGCCCGGCATGCAGGCCGATATCACCGCCTTTGACATGCGCGGCGTCGGTTTCGCCGGCGCGCGCGCCGACCTTCTGTCCGGACTGCTTCTTGCCGGAGACAATACCACGAGTTCGCTCACCATGGTCGGAGGGACGCCGCTGGTGGTGGACGGCAATCTGCTTCGGCAGGACGAAGAGGCACTGCGAGCTGCTGCGGATCGCGCAGCCGAGCGGGTTATCGAACGCGCGGCCCGCCTCACCGGCATCGACTATCTCGCATTCACGGACGGCCGCGCCTGATTGGGCCGCCCTTTCCAGGGTCATCAACACATGCGTGCACTCGTAGTCACGGCTCATCCTCTTGAAGAGAGCTTCAATTGCGCTCTACGCAGGACGATCGTCCAGGCTCTCAATGAGGCTGGACACGAAGTCGATGTGTGCGATCTCTACGCGGAGAACTTCCAGCCCGTTCTCGATGCGGGCATGCGCAGCCGCTATTTCGATCCTGCGGTCAATCGTACCGGCGTCGAGCACTATGTCGAGCGCCTGTTCGCGGCCGAGGCGCTGATCCTTTGCTTTCCGGTGTGGTGCTTCGGGCCACCGGCCATCCTAAAAGGATTCATGGATCGGGTCCTGATCCCGGGCGTCTCCTTCGCGCTCGGGGATGACGGTCGCATGCATCCCAATCTACGTCACATCCGCCATCTCGTCGGCGTGACGACGTATGGCCGTTCGCGTCTCGACGCATGGTATATCGGCGATCCGCCGCGACGCATCATCACGCGCTATCTGCGCTGGTTCATGGCGAAGGATGTTCGCGTTCGTTACCTGCCGCTGTACAACCTGCATCGTAGCGACGCATTGCATGCGGCGCGGGATCACGCTCCGTTTCTGCAGCGGGTGAGCTCCGAGATGCGGAAACTCGGTTGAGGACATAACGTGAGCAGATCGACTGCGATAGATCGTCTCGGCAGACGCGTAAGCGTTCGCGGTGCCCTGTCCGACCGATACTTCCTCGGTGCCGAGCCAGCCCGGCTTTCCTGCCGATCGGCACAAACTCTATTGATCGCCGGACTCTCGCTTGCGTGCGGGTGCCGGCCGCCCCCTTCCGTTCCGCCCCCTGCAAGCCATCGGTTCTGGTTGAAGCTCGGAGATCAGGCGTGATCCGTATCGGCAACCGAAAAGGTCGAAGCCACGACTCGCCCGCCGAACAGTACGGTGCGCTCGCGTGCCCCACCGGCGACGAGGCTTTCGACGTCATCCGAGCGCGCAACGAGAAGATCAGCCCGCGCACCCACGCGCAAGCCAGCATCGAGCTCCATCAACCCGGCCGGGATGCGGCTTACCATATCGAAAGCTTGTCCGAGATCGTTGATGCCGAGATGACCGGCCAAAAGGGTCCAGCGCGCAATCTCGAGAAGATCGCCGGAGCCTGTCGGCACGAAAGCATCCTGGATATTGTCGGAAGCGGCTGCCACCGGCACGCCGCGCGCGATCAGTTCGCCAACACGCGTGAGCCCCCGCGGCGCCAATCGATCGGCGCTGCGCCCCTGCAGGAAGAGATTGGCCGCGGGCAACGTCACGACGGCAACCCCGGCCTCGTGCAGGAGGTCGATCGTGCGCAGCGCATCATCGCGCGGCATCGCGCCGAGAGCGGAAGAATGCCCCGCAACGACGCGCCCGGCGAGGCCGCGCTCACGCGTCATGCGGGCAAGTGCGTCGAACAGCACCCTGCCAGCATCAATATGCTCGTCGATATGCATGTCGAGCGGCCGGCCGGTACGCTCTGCCGTGTCGAAAAGCAGTTCCATGAAGGCCAGCGGCTCGCGAGAATAGGCTGGCACGCCGCCGATCACGTCGGCGCCGAGCGCCAGCGCAGCGGACAGCCACTCTTCGCTTTCAACGAGCATCGAGGGCGCCTCGCCGGTCAGATGCGCCACCACCTGGATGTGCATCCGATCGCGGCATCGCTCGCGCATGGCGACCATCGCCTCGATCCCGCGCAGTCCAGTCTGCGGATCGATATTGGTATGCGTGCGGATCGCAACCGTGCCGAGGGCGCTGCAGTTCTCGACGGTCCGCAGCGCGCGCGCGATCATGTCCTCCGCCGTGATCGTCGGCGCGATGCCCCTGTACGCCGCGATGGCGCCCTCCAGCGTTCCTGCCGGATTATTGATCAGCGCGCGGGTGCGAGACTTGTCGAGATGCTGGTGGATGTCGACGAGACCCGGCACCACGAGGCGGCCCTCAAGGGCCATCACCTCCGCGCCGTCCGCGGGCAGCCCTCGCCCTATTGCGGAGATGCGACCGTTCGTTCCGATCCGGATGTCGAGGAGCTCCGGCGCGCTTGCGCCTTCTCGGCAGATCCGTCCACCCCTGAGAAGGAGTTCGAGGCGCATTCGGACGAGCTCCCGGCGCTAAGGGTTTTCAAGAAAGAGGCCAGAATGTTCCGACCGCCGCACAAAGTGCAGGAAATCGGCGATGCCGTCGCTGAGCATGGCCAAGTGATTGCGCATCAGGGTACCGGCAGTGGCGGCATCATTGTCGATGATTGCCCGCAGCACCTGCTCGTGCTCAAGCTGGGAGGAGATCATCCGTCCGGGCTGGAAAGTAATCGTACGGCGGTACGGCGCGGTTTTGAGCGACAGCCTACGCAGTTCATCCTGCAGCACGCGATTATGGCACGCCTCAGCGATGGCATTGTGGAAATCGATATTGGCGTCATAGAAGGCATCGGCATCGCCGCTGATTGCCGCCTTACCGCAGGCTTCGTGCGCCTTGCGCAACACATCACGCTGCTCATGCGTGATCCGACGCGCCGCCTGCACGCAAGCCAGCGCCTCCAGTTCGGCAACCACGCTGAGCGCATCGAGCAGCTCCGCAACCGACATCTGCGCGACCTGAAGTCCCTGACGCCCACGCGCGACGGCAAGACCGCTCGCCGAGAGCCGCTGCAGTGCCTCGCGTACCGGCGTCCGGGAAACCTGGTAGCGATCGGACAGCTCGCGCTCGTCGAGCCGCGAGCCAGGACGGACACGCCCCCGCAGGATCTCCTCTTCCATCCGCTCGGCGATGTCGCTCGCCAGGGAGGAATCCTCGCCGCGCGACGGCTTCGGCGATTGTTTCGCAGGCGGATTGGTCTCGGCGACTGGCCGCGCGCGACGCGGACGGCTGGATTGGGCAGTGGTGCGTGCAGTCATGAGGCGCAGCAAGCCTTGCAATGAGGGATTCGAAGTAGAGCATGTTTGTACATCGCCGCAGCCAGAAAAACCACCTCGCACGCGATTGCATGCCAAAAACGCTTGTTGGCATGCACGTTTCAGCTTAAACAGAGCGAAAGTCGAGGCCCCGTCCCATGAAGCGCTTTGAGACCCGCAACGCCCATTTCGACCGGCTGGTGAACACCCCTGGCCTGAAATGGTTGGGCCAGAACACCAACCACATTCCCGCCCATCCGGCCGTCATCGACGCCATGGTCGCCTGCGCGCGGGACGAGCAGTTTCACGTCTATGCCCCGCCTGCCGGCCTCGAGGCGCTGCGCGCTGGCATCGTCGCCGATGTGGGGCTACCCGCGCAGGCCGCCCTCGTCTCGGATGGGGCCGTCGCCTCGCTCTATCACGTCTGCCACACCCTGCTGCGCGCCGGCGACGAATTCATCACAACCGACCCGACCTGGAACTGGCCGATGGCGTTTGCTCGTTCGGTCGGCGCCACGGTGACCCAGATCCCGATTTATGGCGCGGAGCACAATTACCGGCTCCATCCGGCTCGTCTGGCCGCGGCGATCACACCGCGCACGAAGATGATATACATCGTCGATCCGAACAATCCGCTCGGCGTAGCCTGCACGAAGGCTGAGATCGAGGAGATCGCTAAGATCGCGCGCACGGCCGGAGCATGGCTGGTGCATGACTGCACGTATCGCGACTTCGCGCACGAGCATCACCTCGCCGCTTCGATCTATCCGGAGCGTACGATCACAATCTACAGCTTTTCGAAATGGCTCGGTCTTGCCGGGCTCCGTGTCGGCGCAATCATTGCGGATCCCGAGGTCCTCGAGCAACTTGCAGCCGCCCCGCCCAACAATCTCGGCTCAAGCATTTTGTCGCAGCGGGCTGCCCTCGCCGGTCTTGCGATCAAGGCCGAGTGGTTTCCGCAGGTACTGGACATCACGCGCCGCAACCAGGCCATGATCTACGATGGCCTGCCCCGCGTGGAAGGCCTCTCGATGCCCGTATATCCCTCAAACGGCAACTTCATCGTGATTGAATGCAGCGCCAGCGGCGTACAGCCGGAGGCGCTGGCCGCCGCCTATGGCGAGCGCGGAATCATGATCCGCCAAGGCGCCTACCACACCCCGAATTTCGGCGACCGGTTTGTCAAGGTCTCGACATCGGTGCCGCAGATCTGGGTGGAGGAATTCGTTGAGCTGCTGCCTGCGATGATGGAGCGGGCGCGCGGAATCAACCTGGACACGCCGCTGTTCTGACAACCGTAGCTGAAGGGTCGGCGCGATGGATTTGCAATTGGGTGGCAAGAAGGTTCTGATCACGGGCGCCTCGCAGGGCATCGGCGAAGGTCTCGCCCATGCCTTCGCCACCGAGGGCTGCCATCTTCACCTCACGGCGCGTTCGGCCGAGAAGCTTGCCACGCTGGCGCGAGAAATTGGCGAGCATAACAACGTGACGATCACTTCGACCGCCCTCGACATGACGGAATCCGGCGCCCCCGAGCGCATCGTCGACGAAGCGGGGAACGTCGACATCCTGATCAACAATGCCGGCGTCATTCCCAGCGGCACGATCTTCGACATCGGGCCGGAGAAGTGGCGCGATGGCTGGGCTCTCAAAGGGTTCGGATATGCCGACATGATCCGCCTCGTCTATCCGCGCATGAAGGAGCGCGGCGGCGGCGTCATTCTCAACAATATTGGCAATGGTGGCGAGATCTGCGATCCGCAATATATTGAGGGTGCCGCCGGTAATGCCTCGATCATGGCGATGACGAGGGCTCTCGGTGGTCGCAGCCTCGACGACAATATCCGCGTCGTCGGCGTCAATCCAGGTCCGGTCGACACGACGCGGATCTACAACATGCTGCGGAAGTTCGCGGAGAATACGCTGGGCGATCCGGCACGGTATGGCGAATTGCTGGCAAAATATCCGCTCAAGCGCCCCGCGAAGATCCACGAAATCACGGACTTATTCCTCTTCCTGGCTTCCTTCCGCTCCGGCTACACCTCGGGCACCATCGTCACGGTCGACGGCGGGATCGCCTCACGGCGCTCGGTCGTTTGATTAAACTGAATAGCAGGACCCTGCCATGGCAATCGCGACAACATCCGATGGCGTGAAGTTGCACTACGAGAGCGCTGGATCAGGCACGCCAATCGTGTTCGTCCATGAGTTCGGCGGCAACCACTGGAGCTGGGAGCCGCAGATGAACTTCTTGACGCGGCGTCACCAGTGTCTAACCTTCGCGGCGCGCGGATTTCCGCCGTCTGAAATCCCTCAAGACGTAACGTCCTACTCACAGGCGCGCGCGGCGGATGACATTTTCGACATCATGGACTCCGCCGGCTTGGCCAGAGCTCATCTAGTCGGCCTGTCCATGGGCGGCTTCGCCGTTCTGCATGCTGGCCTGCGCCGGCCCGAGCGCGTCCTGTCGGTCTGCGCAGCCGGCGCCGGGTATGGCGCCGAAAAAGCCCATGAAGAGTACTTCAAGGGCATCTCCGAGCAGGTCGCCAAGAACTTTGAAAAGCAGGGCTCGGAGCTTTTCGCGAAAACCTATGCCGAGGGCGCCTCGCGCGTGCAGTTCCAGGAGAAGGACCCGCGCGGTTGGGCGTTGTTTGCCGAACGGCTGGGTAAACATTCATCCAAGGGCGCCGCCAACACCATGCGCGGCGTCCAGATGCATCGACCTTCGCTCTACGATCTAGAGCCGGAGTTCAGCAAGATGAAGCCGCCCGTGCTCGTAATGGTCGGCGATGAGGATGACCACTGCTTGCAACCTGGCATTTTCCTGAAGAAGACCGTGCCCGCCTGTGGCCTTGCCGTATTTCCGAAGAGCGGCCACACGCTTAATCTGGAGGAGCCAGCGCTGTTCAACCTTCTGCTATCAGAATTCCTCGCCCAGGTCGAAAGTGGTCGCTGGAACAAGCGCGACCCGCGCGCCAATCCGGCGCAGATCATGCGGACGGACTGAGGCGATGCGCCCGTCCGATCGCGTAGATTGCGCGCGGCTGTTGGGACGGCTGTCGGAGCTCGCCCGCTTTGGTGCGCGCGAGGATGGCGGCGTCGATCGCCAGGCACTCACAGCCGCTGAAATCCTTGCTCGCGCCGAGCTGGTGCGCTGGGGACGAGAACTCGGCCTTCGTCCCTACACTGACGCCGCCGCCAATCTCTTTCTTCGTCTGGAGGGCGCGGAGCCGTCACTGCCGCCGATCCTTACCGGCTCCCATATCGACAGCCAGCCGACTGGTGGCAAGTTCGACGGCGCCTACGGCGTGATCGCCGCGCTGGAGACGGTGCAAGCCATTCGCGACGCCGGCTTGCAGCCCCGACGCTCAATCGAGGTGGTGGCTTGGACCAACGAGGAAGGCTCTCGCTTCTCGCCCGGCATGACCGGCTCGGATCTCTTTACCGGCACGCGTCAGCTCACCATCATCGAAAGCGACACCGACGCCGCGGGGGTCCGGCTCGGCGACGCACTCGCCGGCGTTCTTGGTGCCGATGTGGATATCCCGCTCAGGCCGTTCCAATTTGAGGTCGCAGCTTTCATCGAGGCCCATATCGAACAGGGCCCCCTCCTCGAACGCGCCGGCATTCCGGTTGGCGTTGTCACGGGCATCCAGGGCACCCGGCGCTACCGCGTCCGCGTCCACGGTGAGCCGGCGCACGCGGGCACCGCCGACCGTGCTGAGCGCAAGGACGCGTTAATGGCTGCAGTCCGCATGATCGCCGCCATCGATGCGGCCGCATCGAGCCCTGCCGACACCAAGCTCACTGTCGGCCTGTTTGAGATCAAGCCCAATGCCCCCTCCGTAGTACCGGCGGACGCGTTGTTTTCAATCGACCTGCGTCATCCCGACAATGCAGTAGTCGACCGGCTCGATGCCGAGATCCGCAAGATCGTCGAGCGTGAGCGCGGCCCCTGTACCGTCGAGCTGAAACAGATCCAGCACTCGCCGTCGCTGACCTTCGATCCCGCGGTCCGTGGCACAATCGCGCGCTGCGCGCAGGTGCTCGGGATTCCGCATCAGGATATTCATTCGGCAGCCGGTCACGACGCGCGACAGCTGCATTATGTCTGCCCGACAGGCATGATCTTTGTGCCATGCCGCGACGGCATCAGCCACAACCCGGCCGAATGGAGCGAGCCAGACGACCTCACCGCCGGCACGCGTGTCCTTGCCGATACCGTGTGGACGCTCGCGAGCGAAGCATGACCAGCCCGCCTACCGGGTCATTGATCGGTACCCCCGTGCGGCGCCGGGAGGACCTTCGCTTCGTGACTGGGCGGGGCTGCTATACTGACGATCTGTGGCCCAAAGGGATGCTGCATGGCCTGGTCGTCCGCGCTCTCCGCGCACACGGTCGCGGCCTGTCAATCGATGCCTCTGCGGCGCGGACAATGTGCGGTGTGCATCTTGTCCTCACCGGGAGCGATCTCGCGAGCGCTGGCCTGGCACATGTTCCGGTTGACCTACCGCCGCCGGGCGCGACTTTCGAGACGTGGCACGCTCGCCCGCAACCGGTTCTGGCCATCGAGGAGGTACGCTACGTGGGCGACCCGCTTGCTTTCATTGTTGCCGAGAGCATAGCGGCGGCAAAAGACGCTGCCGAGGCGCTCATCATCGACATGGAAACATGCGACCCATTACCGAGCCTATCGGCCGGCGCATCGGACTTTTCGTACGAGGAAGGCGATGCCAACGCCGTGACAGCGCTGATGGCAGCTGCCCGTCGCATTGTAGAGCTCGATATTCCTGTGCACCGGGTCGACGCGCTACCGCTAGAGCCGCGCGGCTGCCTTGGCCATTTTCAGGATGATACCTTCACGCTGCACGTCTCGACACAACGCGTTCAAATCCTGCAGCGCTCATTGGCAGACCGGATCTTCCATGTGCCCCGCGAACGCATGCGCGTCGTCGCGCCGGACACTGGCGGCGGCTTCGGCCAGAAAAACGGCGTCTACCCTGAATACGTCTTGTGCCTTGAGGCTGCGCGCCGCCTCTCTCGTCCCGTGAAATGGATACCCGAGCGCAGCGAGGCGATCAGCTCCGGGTGTCACGCGCGCGACAATCACTTTCATCTTGCCGCTGCCCTCGACGATGAAGGCCGCATCCTGGCAATTGAGGCGACTCGACGAATGAATCTCGGCGCCTATGCATCGTCGCGATCGATGGTGCCGGTGCAGAACGGCCTGACGCACCTGACGGGCGTCTACCCTGTTTCTCAAGCCCACGTGCGTGTCGATGGTGTTTTCACCAGCACTGCGCCGACCTGCTCGTATCGCGGCGCTGGCCGCCCCGAGAATGTCTATGCCTGCGAGCGTCTTGTCGACGTCGTCGCAAGAACCTGCGGCAAGGATCCGATCGCATGGCGGCGTGCAAATTGCCTAAGCAGCAAGCAGCAGCCATTGACATCGCCGCTCGGTACCACTTTCGAGGGTCACGACTTCCACGGCCTGCTCGAAGCGGCGCTAGCGCGGCTGGATTACGATCACTTCCGCGCACGGCGGCGAACGAGCGCTAGCTCAGGGTGGTTGCGCGGGTTCGGTGTCGCGCTGTTCGCGGAAGATCTCCACGGCTCCAACGAGCCGATCCCCGCACGGCTTGAGTGGAGCGGCGAGCGACTGGAGCTAGTCGTCGGGACGGGCTCGGCCGGTCATGGACACGAAACGACGTTTCTCCAGATGACCGCGGAGCGTCTGGGACTGCCAATGGAGCGTCTCGGCTTCGTGCAGTCCGATACGGCACGCATGAGCGAAGGCGTCGGAACGGCCGCGTCCTGGTCCACTACCCTCGCCGGTTCATCCGTGCATTTGGCAGCGGCCGCAGCTATCGAGAATGCCTGCGAGATCGCCGGCGAACTCCTCGAGGTCTCGCCTAACGACATCGAATTTGCCGAGGGTCGATTTCGCGTGGCCGGCACGGATCGCTACGTCCGCTGGGACGATATCTTCGCTCACGCGCCGGACTTCACGGCAGGTGCGGCGTTCGCCGGGACAGGACATAATGTCACCGCCTCGTGCCATGCTTGCGAGATTGAGATCGAGAAGGAAACAGGGACGGCTCGCCTGCTCACCTATGCCATCGCGCAGAATTCGGGAGTTGTCATTAATCCGATGATCTTCATCGGCCAGCTTCATGGTGGTATGGCCCAGGGCCTAGGCCAGGTCCTGATGGAGCACATCGTCTATGACGAGGCCGACGGCCAGCTCCTCTCCGGTTCGCTCAGCGACTATGCGTTGCCCCGGGCCACTGACCTGCCATACATCGCGACGGACATCCAGCCGTCCCGGGCGCTCGATAATCCGCTCGGCGTCAAAGGCGTCGGGGAGGCCGCCGCGACCGGATCGCCGGCCGCAGTCGCCAATGCCATCATCGACGCGCTCGCCCCGCTCGGAATTTTACATCTCGATCCGCCATTCACCAGCGAAAAGCTTTGGAGAGCCATTCGCGATCATCGCAAGCGATAGCGTAAAGAGCTGCAGGTCTCATTGTTCCCTAGACGCTTACGCCGCTGAAACCGCAGTAACTTATCTGGCGGCTGGCGGACGCCACTCTCGCACGATAGCGTACCACAAACGCGCCGCTACCCTTGTTTGCTTCTGGCTCTTCTGCCAACTACCTAAAGCCCCCCCGAGGACGTCCACGCAAAGGCCGCGACTGATAAGCTTTTGGCAACAACCTTATCAGTCCGCCAACTGGGTCCGTTTTGCTCGAACGCTTATCGACCTCCAAACTGACTCATTTCGAAAGCCCCGTGAGTCGTCCTGGATGATCCTGTGCGTTCCGTAGCTCAATCCCGGGGCAATGGCAAAGCGAGTGGAATCTCCGAACGCAGTTAGTGCCTTCGCCTGTTTGAACTTTGAAGCCGCCCGTTGCTCTCGCGGCGATATCCCGCTCCACCTGGGCGATCCGCGACGAGCACCTCTGTTGTGGAACCCGCGTGGAAAGATTGTGCTAGCCTTCAGGGACAAAGCGCCCCTCAAGAGTGCCACACAACATTAGATCGCCGGGCCGAAACGTTCTATTAACTCAATAGGCCACGGGATCGTTGTAACAGTTTAATACTGACTGGCAGACGCTACCAGTGAGGATGATGCCCGCGATCCGCTGCATCTTGCCCTTGAACTCTAGGCCTGCTGACGGCGGAGCGAATGCCATCAAGCGAGTGGCCGTCTTATGTCCCTTTGCGGCAATATCAGCCGAGAGTGGAAAGGCTCCGAGGTCTCACATGGGTCAACAGCGGTCATAGGGGCGGCCATGACAGACTGCAAGGCACGCTCGACGTTCATTTCAACTGGAAAATATCTTTCAAGAACGCCTTAACGTCTTCGTGGGATTTGTTCGCCGCCGCTTCTTGGTAGTAGGCGCCCGTAAATCCTTTTTCAAAACAAGAATCGCTTGGCGAAAGCGGTCGCTTCGTCTCGTTGTTTAGAATTACGCCATTCTCGCCTTCTTCAAGACGGCATTGTCGGATGGTGAGCCCCTGCTCAACTCTGAGCGGTGTCCGGTACACCGGGGCGTCGAATTGGTGGTATGCGTCCGGGTATTCGATCATACTTGCGCTCTTGCCCGCTTTCGAAAGTCGCTCCGCGTACTCGCGGCACGGCGCTAGGGGAGTAAGATCGTCAGCTGTCCCGTGCAGCATGAGGATCGGTTTCTTCACGTCCTCCTCGTCGCGAAAGCGCGTATTGCAAATTGCGTAGGCGGATATGTGTCCGACAAACTGCAGGTCCGGGTTACCGTACATTTTCTGAAACCGAGACATGCTGGAATAGAGCGCGGCGGAAGCGCCCTGCGAGAAACCCATCACTGCAATCCGCGAGGGGTCGATCCTTGGCTCTTTGGCGACTACTTCGAGCGCGCGGTAAGCGTCGATAATCCTGGTCAGAAAGGAGATTTTGCCTGGGTCGGCCGGATAATTGACGAGTCCGCGACCGGCATAACTGTCAACTGCGAATGTGGCTATGCCTATTTCATTCAAGACTCGCGGCCATTCCTCGTAGGGCGCACCTTCTGTGATGGGGCCACTCGCTGAATGAAGCAGAATGACGACTGGTTGTCTCGCAGACCCCAATTTAGCAAACCGCAGTTGCCCGGCGAGTGCGATTGGCGTGCCTTTTTTGCCCATCAGAAAATCAGCGGCTGATACGGTTTCTGAGGGGATCGAATAGAACGCTTCCCGCGCGAATTGTGCTTCAGCTTTTTCGCAAATCAATGACAACAACAACAACGCTCCGGCGAGCGCAATGACCAGATTCATGACTACCTCCAAAACTATTCCAACAAAAAAAGCCACTAAGGATAGCACGGATGAGGAGCGCCTCAAGGGGGGCAAGAAGGTATGACGACGGCAACAAGCTGTCTCTGTTGAGTCACAAGCGGTCCTGCACCGGCTGATCGCGGCAGGTCAGCCATGAGCCGATAGCGGACGAACCGCGGACATTCCGGATCTGCAGCTTTGCGCCACAAAGAGACATCAGGCTCTATATCTCGGATTCCAGTTACCGCTCGACCCCCGGGACGATGACCATGTTGTCAGGTCCCCTGGCTGGCGTTGATTCTCAGTGGAAGAAGGGCTTGGTACTCCGGGGACTCATACCAAGTACGAGCGGCCACGACCGTGGGAAACTCTATGATAAGAAGACGCGTAGGATTCCACCCCTTAATCTGGAATCCCGGCAACTCGCATAGCTCTATCAAACTTCTCACGCATTTCTGGCGGTTGCACCACGAAAATGTCCGCCGCTCGGGAAAGACACATGCTGGGGTCAAACTTCAAAAACTCGCTCGCGGCGCTCTTTGCTTCAATCAGGTCTCCCGCCCCGACGCAGTTCACGATGTATGCTCCGAATGACTGATGATGCGGAAAGACCTGCATAATCTCCTTCGCGATCCGACTTCCCTCGTCGTAGCGGTCTAGAAAGAAAAGACCGAATGCAACTCCACTCAATGAGAATGGTCTTAAAGGATCGAGAGGACTTAATCTCAATACGTGTTCGAAGCTCTCAATGGCGCGTTCTGCTTTGCCCAGCATGATCGAAATCCACCCTCGCGCGAGCCAAGCGACAGACAAGTTTGGGTTCAGCGTAACGGCGCGGTCAGCGAGTGACGCAGCCCGGTCATATTGCTGGCACACATAGGCCATTGGGTGAGCACACCTGGCTAGAACAAAGGGGTCCTCGCTCGTGATACTGAGTGCGGTATTTGCATCTCGAAGCGCGTCGGCGCGAATTTCATCAGTGGCTATGACGCCTTTGCTCGCCTGTTCCGCACCATACGTGAAGGCTGACATGGCGTAAGCGGCGGCATACTCCCGGTCCTGTTCGGTCGCCTTCTTGAACAGGCCTCGAGCCTCGGAGAGCTGCCTACGATAAAACAATGCCATGCCGCGTAAGTATGTATCGTAACTGTCGCTCGTACTCGTCCCTTTCTGCTTGGCGCGTTCAATCTCCGCTCGTTCTATCGTTGGCGTAACTGAGGACACGACTTTCGCGGTTATGCGATCTTGCAAGTCGAATACGTCGCGCAACGCTCCGTCAATCTTTTCGGCCCAGAGATGAGTACCGGTGGACGCGTCGATCAACTGGCTAGTTACCCGAACACGGCCAGCCACCTTCCGAATGCTCCCTTCTAGGACGTATCGCACACCAAGGTCTCGCCCGACCTGCTTGATGTCTATTGCCTTGCCCTTATAGGTGAACGTCGAGTTGCGAGCGATAACGAAGAGTGACTTGAACGTAGAGAGCGCGGTGATTATGTCCTCAACCATGCCATCGGCGAAGTAGTCCTGCTCGGGATCACCACTCATGTTTTGAAACGGCAATACAGCGATGGAAGGCTTGTCGGGAAGGGCCAAGGTCGGAGAGTAGCCCGCATGGGAAGCCGGCTGCGCCGTCACAGACCTTTGCCCTCCAAGCCGGAGCCGCCACGTCCGCATGGGCTCAGCGATGTTCTTGAGAAACTGCGGTCCCAAATCGTCGCAGGCGAAGTCGATCTTGCCGCGGATTTGTCGATAGGCGTCATCCGAAAAGCAGACACCGCCGGGTTCGGCAATGCCCTCCAGTCGAGATGCAATGTTGACGCCATCGCCGAAGATGTCGTTGTCGTCGATCATTATGTCGCCGACATGTATGCCGATGCGGAATGTGATCCTGATATCTTGTGGTATGTTCGCGTTTTGGGCGGACACACTGTGCTGGATTTCAACAGCGCTTCGCGCTGCATCCACCGCACTTGCAAACTCAACCAGCATGCCGTCGCCGGTCGTCTTGACGACGCGGCCCCGGTGGGCGGCAATTGTGGGATCAATGACAGCCCTTCTCACCGCCTTGAGCCGCCCCAGTGTGCCTTCCTCGTCGGCACCCATCAGAAGACTATAACCAGCGACATCCGCCGCCAGCACCGCTGCGAGTCGTCGTTCTACCTGCTCGCCGGCCAAGGAGCACCCCCAGACCATTCCCTAACTCATCCCTAAATCAAAGCATAGCTGGCCACTCGCGAGCTAGACCGAACTTCTGCCTTGGGCCACAGCGCCGATCACGCCTAAGCTGGGATCTCAGCTTTGAATCTGTAAACCAACGTTTTGTGAGTACGCGTCGTAGGGCCCTGCTCACGTGTGGAGGGATGGAGCAGGCTCATGTGGAATCGGGGACATAAGTTTTTACTGCTCCTCAAGCTGCACCATGATACCGCGACTGCTCCATCAGTCTGGGCTGCGCCGGTGATGTCCCCTCAGGCGACAATTAGCCCATACGGCTTTACTTCAGGAACTTGAAAAACTACTGCGATAGAAAGCGGTCTATCTCCTCGAACATTGCTGGAAGCCCTGGGCTCTGCTCAAGAGGTATATGATCGCGCCCCGGTAGCCCCACAAAGCGGGCGTTGCGTATTCCCGCTGCTAACTCGCGGCCGAGAGCAATAGGCACGCGCTGATCTTCCCGCGTATGCAGCACAAGTGTGGGCGCCTCGATTGACGAAAGCAGAGGGCGAACGTCCAAGTTAGCTACAGCCTGCATGTAGCGCACTGCGCAGTCAGAGGATGCGCTTAGACGTTGCAGTTCGTTGAACGCGTCTTGTTGTTCCCGGGTGGCTGTGGGTGTCATTGAAGACGTAAAAAGCTGTCTGAAGGTCGGATCCTCCGTTCCCCAGCCGAGTTGCGTTAGCTTGATCATGGCGGCTAACCGTTCATGATCGGCGGCGGGCACATTGGAACGCTTGTTCGCTCCAGCGGCGAAACCTCCATAGAGAATCAGATGCGAGACGCGTTCCGGGTGTTTTGCGGCATAAGCAATGGAAACCGCGCATCCCTGCGAAAATCCAAAGAGTGCGAATCGCTCCAGACCGGCAGCGTCGACCACCGCTTCCATATCGGTGAGCCAGTGATCCAAAGTAATCCCACATCCCAATCTGACATCCCGTTTCCTCGAGCGTCATACCGGACGAACGTAGACCGCTTTGCGAGCCCTAAATACAGGTGGCGATGGACTGGCAGCTCCCACTCGTACTCCAAATGGCTCATCCAGTGAGCCGATCGCATTATGGTCGGGCCAGAACCGACGCTTGCGTAAGCGAGCCGCACTCCGTCAGGAGCCGTGCAATACCTGACTTCTTGCCGCAGCTCGCGGTCAGCCAAGAAACGATGGGAAGCGTCTGCCTCCTCATGCAGACCAATGCGGTAGACTTCTACAGGGCGCTTGATGTTTTTAAGCCGCTGCCGCCCAAGTTCACGGATCAAAATGTCGTCGAAACGCCCGTCTATCTGGTCGAGTACTGGTCGTGAAATGCAAACGCCGCCGTTTTCGGCGATGCTTTCGAGTCGTGCAGCTATATTGACGCCGTCGCCGAAAATGTCGTCGTCATCTACTATAATCTCACCGAGGTTGATGCCGACGCGAAAATCAATACGTTTGTCCGTTGGGCAATGGCTATTGCGCTCAGCCATTGTTCGTTGAATCTCAATCGCGCTGGAGACCGCATTCACCGCGCTCGCAAACTCGACGAGGAATCCGTCACCGGTCGTCTTTACAAGGCGACCTCGATACTTTCGTAACGTTTGATCCCAAACTTCAGTCCGAAGCATCTTAAGGCGGGAAAGCGTCCCGTCTTCATCATCGCCCATCAATCTGCTGTATCCTGCGATATCCGCCGCTAGGATGGCTGCAAGGCGTCGCTCGCCCGGGATTTGCATCGAAGGCCCTCAGTCGGATGAACCAGCAAACCATAGCTGTTAAAACAACCAAAGTAGATCAGGCTTCTTGGCTCGAAATTATGGATGATTGGAAATGCGCCTTATACGCAGAGGCCATGCCAACTTTCTGGCCTGCGGGCTCTCTTGAGCTTTTCGGTTTTGCAACTCGCAAAATAGACCCAAGTCGATTTCGACTTGGGTCTATGCTCATTGCTATTTTTTGCTGGGGTCATCCGCCGGGTTGACATAGGTGATCGCAAAGGGGCCTTGGCCGTGAACTTGGATAATGGCTGGCGTACTTGACCAGGCGAAGTGATTCATTTTTGCAGGTGCTTCGGCCCACCCGCCTGCAGCCAGCTTCACTCCCTTTTTTTCATCGAGCTTATCACCCATTCCCAGATTGAACGTTCCAGAAATAACCGTCACATATTCCGTTGTTGGATGATTGTGGGCCGGTATTTTATAGCCTGCTGGCACTTTCAACCGAACGGCATAAAGTCCATCTTTGGACGGATCGCCCGACAGAACAGTCATTTGTGCACCTTTAGGAAAGACCGGTGGTGCGGGTCCCCACTTAACTTCGCTTGGATTTACCGGCATCTTCATATCTTGTGCCAGGGCTGCAGTTGCAGCTACCGACGCGATCCCTAAAGCAATCAACCGAAACATCATCATTTTTCTCCCTTCAAAATGCGACGATCAAGCGAGCAAACGGTCGCCGCCGCTAAGATTAGCATAGTTGCTGAGTTTCGCGGGCGCCGAAAGCGGCAATCCAAGCCGAGGCACGTCCGGACGCCTGCTGCGGCAAGGACAAATTACCCCGCATTTACCGAGGGTGGGATGCCGGCGCTGCGGCCGGACGGTCGAGATCCAAAAGGCGAACGCCACTCGCCTGTACGGTCCGGACGCGGTCTGGAAGAACGTCGGACAGCGGCTGCTGGACGCCACCCGTTCGCAGCGGACATCCACCTGTGCGAGGAGCACGGTTGGGAGGGACCGCGGGGATCCGCATGCGTGGGAGCGCGCATTGGATCTCGCAAGGCAGGAGCCACCGGACGGCATTTCTCCAGAAGCGGCAGTCGCGGAGATCCGGAACGTGCTGGACGATCGGGGACACTTGCCCCGAGTGCCCGCCCGAGGATTGACGAGAATCGCAGCTCCAGCTTCGAAGGTTCAGCGCCCACGCGCGTCCTGGACGAGTTTGCCGGGCTGTCCTCAGTATCTGCACAAGGACCTGGTGGGACGCGCCCCCAAGAAGCATGCTAGGCTGCACGTCTTCTGCTCTCAGTTCATTGTCCTGAAAGGTTCATTATGCCCGCCTATTTCATTGTCCAAAATACCATCAAGGACGAAGCGCAGTACCAAAAATACGTGCAGGCCGTCGTCCCGTTCATAGCCAGCTTTGGCGGAAAGCTTGCAGCCAGACGAGCCAATGTGGAGGTGCTGGAAGGCGAACACGATCAGCGCCCCGTCGTCATGTTCGAGTTTCCGAGCATGGAGGCGATCCACGCGTTCTGGGATTCGCCGGACTACGTTCCGATCAAGAAACTGCGCGAGGGTATAGCCACCATGAACATCTGGGCTTTTCCCGGCGCCTGATCGGTCACGCTGGTGACGGCGAAGAGGCTAACCGGTGGCCGCGAACAGATCCCATTTGCCCGGCAACCCCTTCAATTCGTAAGAACCGCGCTCGCTGAACTTGAGTCCCGCCCCTGCGACGAGGTCGGTCACCACTCGCGAAACGAGCACCTCGTCCGGCCCAGATTGCGACATGACGCGTGCCGCCGCGTGAACGGCGATGCCCCCAATGTCGCTGCCCCGCATCTCTATCTCGCCAGTGTGCAGGCCAGCGCGTACCGGCAAGCCGATCTGACGAGCGGCACTGCTGAACGACAGCGCGCACCGGATCGCACGACCGGGCCCGTCGAAGGTGGCGAGCACGCCATCTCCGGTAGTCTTCACCAGATTGCCTCGATGCCGGTCGATGAACTGACGCGCAAGCGCGTCGTGCTCGTCGAGGCGGCCACGCCACCGCTGGTCGCCTATTTCGGCCGCCTGCCGCGTGGAGTCGACAATGTCGGTGAACATGACGGTCGCGAGAATGCGCTCGAGATCGGCGTCGCCCGCCTCGCGGTGGCCCGTCACGAACTCCTCGATGTCGCCGACCACCGTCTCAGTGTCCCCGGTCCAGAATGCGTGATCTCCTGATGGATACTCGACATACTTCGCTCCGGGTATTCCCGCCGCCATCTTGCGGCCCAGCGCTACCGGCACTTGCGCGTCGGTCGCCCGGTGAAGAATCAAGGTCGGGGCGCGGACGCACGGAAGGATGGCATTCACGTCTATCCGACGATTGGAAATTATGTAGGACCTGATGGCGCCGGGACTGCAGGCCAGCTTTTCGAACTTCGCAATGCGCGCGACCGCGTCCGGATTGGAGGCCTCGCTCGCGAATACGTTCGCAAGGAAGCTTCCGCTGCCCCAGCGCTTGACGAGGTTCGCCAGCCTTTCATCAGCCTCCGCAGGGGAAAAGCTCGGCGGAAACAGGTCGGCGATGCGGGCAAGCCCGCCGAAAAGAACCAGGTGGGAAACGCGGTCGGGATAGGTGGTCGCGAACAGAACGCTCATGGAAGCGCCCTCGGAGAAACCGACCAGCGCGGCACGCTGCGATCCGATCGCGTCCATCACCGCGCGGACGTCGTCGATGCGCTCCTCCAGCGAAGGCACATCCGCCAGCCTATCGGACAGGCCCTGTCCTCTCTTGTCGAAAGTGACGACCCTCGAGAACCTGGCCAGCCGGCGGAGGATTTGCGTGTAGCCCGGCAGCTCATGCTGGTAATCGATATGCGAGATGATGCCGGGGACCAGGATGATATCGACGGGGCCGCTGCCCATGACCTGGTAGGCGATGCTGAAATCGCCGCTCTGCGCATATTGCGTCTCGGGCAATGCAAGTTCAGCCATCGTCAGCCCCGCCGCCGCTACCTAGGTCGACGGAGTATTGGTCAAATCAGGGACGGGATCAACCTAGTCCCGACGGGCGACCCAAACCCCGAACAGGAACGCTACGCACAGCGACTGCCGAGGCGCCTTCGAGGTCGCCTCACGAAGTTGCTCGACCCAGCGCATCGCGGCATCCTGCGACGTCGGCCGCAGCGGGCGGCGGCTCGCTTCCGCCTCGGCGCGCAACCTCGCCGCGGACGCATGATCGACGCCGTCCTGCTCGTTCGTCAGTCCGGAGGCTTCCGTCATTTCCGAGGCTTCTTCATGTCCATGCGGCTCTCCTACTCTGTCAGGCGGACTTCCGCTGCGACTTGGCGGCCGGTTTTTTCGCTGCCGCCTCCTCGGGGGGCTTCTTGCCGGCAATCGGCATCAGCATCTCCTTCTGTCCGGTCCCCTCCTTCCGCGGCTTCTTGGCGACCTTGCTTGCCTTCGCCGGCGCGGCCTCCTGACCTACGCTCCGACGCAGCGCCTCCATCAGATTGACCACGTTGGTGGCCGCCGGCTTGTCCTTCGGCGTGATCGGCTAGCCGGCTCGCTTCTGGTTGATGAGCTCGATCAGCGCGGTCTCATAGTGGTCCTCGAACTTCTCCGGCTCGAAGCTGCCCGCTTTCTGGTTAACGATGTGCCTGGCGAGATCGAGCATATCCTTCGTGACCTTCACATCCTGAATCTCGTCGAAATACTCCTGCTCGCTGCGCACTTCGTACGGATAGCGGAGCAGCGTGCCGACAAGACCCTTGTCCATCGGCTCCAGCGCGATGATGTGCTCGCGGTTGGTCAGCACGACCCGGCCGATGGCGACCTTGTCCATTTCGCGAATGGTCTCGCGGATCACGGCAAAGGCGTCGTGGCCGACCTTGCCGTCCGGACGGATGTAGTAGGGCCTAATCAGATATCGCGGATCGATGTCGCTGCGGTCGACGAACTCGTCGATCTCGATGGTCCGGGTCGACTCCAGCGCGATCTCCTCGAGCTCCTCCTTGGAGACCTCAATGTACTGGCCCTTCTCGAGCTCGTAGCCCTTCACGATGTCCTCGTTGGGGACCTCGTCGCCGGTGTTGGCATCGACCTTCAGGTACTTGATTCGATGGCCGGTCTGCCCATTGAGCTGATTGAACGAGACCTTCTCGCTCTCGGACGTCGCGGGGTAGAGCGCCACCGGGCAGGTGACCAGAGACAGACGCAGGAAGCCTTTCCAGTTCGCGCGGGGGGCCATTGTTACGCAACTTACGGGACACGGACTCAAAACGAACGGCGCGGCTCGGTTCCGACAGCTCCGGCATCCACGCAATTCAAGCCGGCCCCCGCAGCAGCCGCCAGCGAAACACCGCGCGGACGCTTCACTCTTGCGAACAAAATAAGAACATAGTTCGATGACCGCAACCCCCGAGCCATCCAGACCGGCCCCTGACGACCTCGAGGCCGCCGCTGACCAGGCCATCGCGGCCTGCGGCGGCGACGCCCGGGAAGCGGTCAAGGCCCTGATCGTCGCGAACGGCTTCCTTGAGATGCGGGTCGAGGAGCTTCGGGCGTCGGTTTCCGCAGGCTATTCGCGCCGCCGGTTCGACCTCCCGCGCGATCGGAAGGATTGGTACGACTGAGATGTCCGAGGTCACCTACTACGTCGCCCTGCCCTTCGTGGCCGCCGACGACGGCATCGCCGCCGGCGAGGCGGTCGAGTGCTTCAATCCTAACGCTGCCGTGATGAAGGCCGAGGCGCTTTCGCGGAAGCCCGGCATTGTCGGCGCGGTGGCGTTCAGCCGCAGCGGGGATCCGGCGACGGGCGACTTCGGAGACGCAACCGTGATCCGAAAGTTCGGCGAGGTGCCGGACGATCTCAGCGCGCTATGAGCGCGCGCCTGCAGAGCCAGCTTTCCGTGGCCACGATCGCGACCTACTTGCCCCTGAGGGACAAGCTGATGCGGGTGACGACGTCGTCCCAGGCATGCTCTTCTTCGGCGGGATAGTTGATCAGCACGCAATGGACCAGCCGCCCCGAAAAGTTGCAGCGGTCGTAGAAAACCTTGTCGCCCTTGTAGCTGGACACCGCGAAGAAGCGCGGTGTCACTCGCTTGTACTGGATGCGGGAAGGCGGATGCTTCTTCGCCAGAAACGCGGCGGGGGAATCGTTCGCGACGTTCGGCGCGGCCTGGATCGTGATGTCGGCACGCCCGTCGGCGGTTCGGAACCGTTGCCCGTAGCCGTCGGGCCGACCAGCTTCTTCCGTGAAGATCAAAGATGGGAAATCCATCGAGGTGCCGGTCTGAGGAATGGTGTACCTGGTCCATCGCACCGGCTGCGCCGAGACCGTCGCTGTCGAGACGACAAGTGCCAATGCGAGAGCGCTCGTCGATTTCATCGCACTTCCCTCCGACTACCACGGAGCAAAAAGCCGGAACGTCAATTACGTTCCAGACGCCCCGGCCAAGACCGACTATTCAATCACCTCGTCTGCGCGTGATAGAAGGCTGGCTGGCAGCTCAAGACCAAGCGCTTTGGCTGTCTTGAGATTGATGACGAGATCGAAATCGGTTGGTTGCAAAACTGGAAGATCCGCCGGTCGCCCACCCTTTAGAATTCTGTCAACATAGGCTGCGGCTTGCCTCCATAGTGCCGGTCCGTTTGCACCATAGGCCATCAAGCCACCTGCGTGAGCGTAACTGACGACCATTGTAATCGAGGGAAGCCGATATTTCTCAGCAAGTTCAGCGATGCCAGGACGTATCAGCGTCGGTTGAACGATTAGGGCATCGACCTTGTCGTTACGAAACGACTGGAAATGCGGTTCTTGGTTGTCAGAGGGGCGTGCCATAATTGTTTCGAGATTGAGGGTGAGCGCCCTAGCTGCAGCTTCAATTTCCTTTAGAAACGGTTGTGTGAATGGGTCCGATGAGTTCGCTAAGACGCCGATCCGGGAGGCATTCGGTATCACCTCCTTTATCAACTCAACATTCTTGGACATAATCTCGGCCGCGATAGCTGATGTACCGGTAATGTTGCCCCCGGGTCGTGCGAGGCTTGCCACGAGGCCGGTCGCGACAGGATCACCTGCAGAGGCCACAACGATCGGGATGTCTTTTGTCGCGTCGCGTGCTGCAACGCTGGGGGGCGTCAGCCAAGTTATTAGGATATCGGCCGGGATGCTTACCAGTTCAGCTGCCAGTTCCGGCAACAGCTGCGGTTTTCCTCCAGCTGACCGGAACTCGTATCGGCAATTTTGACCTTCGACATAGCCGAGGTTTGAGAGTTCTTCTCTAATAACTCTGACAAACTCGGTAGGATTGGGAATACCTGCCACTAGAATGCCGATTACGCGCGGTCTTTGTTGCTGCCCGCGCGCCATGAGCGGCCACCCGGCTAGTACGCCGCCAAGCAGTGCGGTGAACTCTCGGCGCTTCAAGGACCATCCCTCCATGCTTTACGGCATAGATACCATTATCACGTTTGCCTCAAAATTCTCATTCACTGATGTCCGCTATGGGTCAAATTGCACCTCACCCCGCCAGTATGGCATGTCCGCTCCTCCCCCAGGAACGGACATGCGCGTGAACGACGGCTTTGCGCCACAACCGGCCAGTCTCAAATTGACTTGGCCTTCAATCGCGGACTTCGTGAGAGGTCATCGGCACGTCTCAACTGCCAAATGCGGAAGCGGCAAAACCTATTCGATCACCTCATCCGCGCTGGCGAGCAGCGTTGACGGAATGGTCAGTCCGAGCGTTTTGGCCGTCTTGACGTTGATGACGAGCTCGAACTTGATCGGCTGCATGATAGGCAAATTCGCCGGTTTAACGCCTTTGACGACTTGCCCGGCATAGATTCCGACCTGGCGATACATCTCGCTGAGATCAACGCCGTAGCTCATCAGGCCGCCGGCCGCGACGTATTCCCGAAACGGATACACGGTGGGCACGGCATGGCGCGTCGCCAGCGCCACCAGTCTGTCGCTTCGGGTATTGAAAAACGGATCGCTGGTGACGGCGAGGATGCGAATGCGTTGTTGGATGGCGTTTTCAAAGGCAGCTTCAATTTCCCCGTCGTTGCTGGCTCGCATCGCAAGGGTCCTCAGGCCAATGGTCCGCGCAGCTTCCTCAACTCCCTGGAGCTGGCTTGCAGCCGGCGGATAATTCGGATTGACGAGGACGCCGATGGTCGTCGCCTGCGGCACCAGTTCATGCAGCAGTCCAAGCCGCTTCGCCTCAAGGGCCGGATTGAAGTTGAAGACGCCGGTGGTGTTGCCTCCCGGCCGATTAAGGCTGGCGACGAGGCCGCTGGCGATGGGATCGTCAGCGAATATGCCAATGATCGGGATATTTTTCGTGGCCGCGATGGCAGCCCGCACCGAAGCTTCACCGCCAACGGTGACGATGGCTGCGACCGGGCGCTGAACGAGCTCCAATGCCATCGCAGGCAGGCGGTCGTATTCGCCCAGCGCCCATCGGTAATCGATCGCGACGTTCAGGCCCTCGACGGCTCCGTTTTCAGCCAGACCGCGTCGGAATGCCGCGAGCAAGCCGGCGCTCTCGACGGGCGATCGCGCACTGAGAAATCCGATCACAGGGGGCGTCGGCTGCGCCCGCGCGGTGAAGGTGCCGATGGCCGTCGCTCCCAGGGCCGCGATGAAATCGCGCCGTTTCATTTTAATGCCATTGTTTTGCTCAGACGACATCACTCGAACACTTCGTTGGCCAGCGCAAGCACGTTTGGTGGAATGGTGAGATTCAAGACTTTGGCTGTCGCCAGGTTGAAAACCAGCTCGATCTTGGTCGGCTGCTCGACTGGAATGTCTGCCGGCTTGGTGCCTTTGAGTATCTTGTCAACATAGTCGCCAGCCCGGCGGAACAAGTCGGCCTCATCCGCGCCGTAGGAAATGAACCCGTCTGCCTTGCAGAACGCCCGTGCGCCCCACATCGTAGCTAATCCAGCCTCCCGCGCCAGGCCGTTAATACGGACCAGATTGGCGACAACGAAAGAGTCCTGGCAAATATAAAGCGCCTTGGTCTTATCCCTCAGCGCTTCAATCGCCGGAGCAAGATCACTTGTGGATCTGATATCCAGGATATCAACTTCGAGTCCGAGCTGGCGCGCAGCCGCTTCAGCCGTAGCAGCTTCGTGCGCTGCACTGAGGTATCCCGCATTTGCCAGCACTGCCAGTCGCGCAAGAGATGGGATGATCTCACGAAGGAGCCCAACACGTTTGGAAACCATCTCATTTGGCTGTAGCGATAATCCCGTAACATTTCCTCCAGGTCGTGACAGACTTGCAACAAAGCCACTCGCCAGCGGATCGACGGCAACTGCAAATACGATCGGGATCGTTGAGGTTGCCTGCCTGAGCGCCGGAATCGCGCTCCCCGCGGTCAAAATAACATCAACGTTTCCCTGGACGAACTCGGCCGCGATCTCTGCGAACCGATCACTTCTCCCCTCGGCCCACCTTGTGACGATGGTTACCGTGCGGCCGTCGATCCAGCCCAACTCGCCGAGGCGCTGACGGAAGGCGGAGATCGAAGCCCCCCAGGAACGCTCGGCGCCAGCGCCCAAGATCCCGATGGTGGGCACCTTGACCTGCTCGGCGTGAGCATCGAGGGAACGCGACAGTGCCGCGCCGACAAAGGCCAAGAAATCGCGTCGCTTCATGGCAAGCCTCATTCCATCAACTCGTCTGCGGTCGCGAGCAACGTTGGCGGCACGTCGAGGCCAAGTGTCTTGGCGGTCTTAAGGTTGATGACCAGTTCGAATTTGACCGGCTGCACCACCGGGAGCTCGGCGGGCTTTGCGCCTTTGAGGATCTTGCCGACATACGAACCACCGTTGCGATAGCCATCGGCAAAATCAGGGCCATAGCTGATCAGGCCACCGCCGCGGATATATTCACGCTGCGGATAGATCGTGGGAATTGAATGTTGCGCCGCGAGCGTGACCAACCGTTCGCTGTGACTGTTGAAGAAGGGATCGGATGCGACCAGAATTGCACCCACTCCTTGCTGTTTGGCGCGGGCAAACGCGGCGGCAAGTTCATCTTCGTCGCTCGCGGCAAGCAGAATGGTTTTAAGTCCTAGACTGCTGCCAGTCTCCTGCACTTCTTCAATCTGGCCCTTAACGCCGGGATATTGCGGGTTGGTCAGTCCGGCAATCACAGACGCCTTGGGCACCAGTTCGTGCAGAAGCCCGAGCTTCTTTGCGTCGAGCGCCGAGGCGATCAGGCTGACGCCGGTCACATTGCCGCCCGGACGGTTGAGGCTGGCAACGAGACCGGTCTGGACCGGATCGGCGGCACTGACAAAGACGATCGGAATCGTCGACGTGGCCGCCCTGGCCGCACGCGCCGGATCGGTTCCACCCATTGCCATGACCACCGCGACCTGACGGCTGACCAGGTCGGCCGCCAGCGCGGATAACCGATCGTAGTGCCCTTCCGCCCAGCGATATTCGATCGCCACATTCTGTCCCTCGACAAATCCCGCTTCGCCCAAACCTGCGCGAAGCGCATCGAGGAATTGTTCGAGGTAGCTGCGCGACGCTCCGTGAAGAAATCCGACAATCGGCATTGCTGGCTGCGCCCGGGACGCGAACGGTACGCTCGCCGCGGCACTCCCAACCAGCATCATGAACTCTCGCCGCTTCATTTCAAGACCTGCTTTTCTTGCTTTGAACCCTAGGCACTTTTCCCATAAGTATCAGATGTCTGTTGCGGGGCAATCGCAACACTTTGGTCGGGTGCCCGTCACTTCCGCGCACAACTTCGGACATGGCACTGCACTGCAGTAAATGACGGTAAGTGCAAAAAGCTGACCCATGCCCCCGCATCAGACAGCGCTTTCACTCCATCACCTCATCGGCGCGGGCGAGAATAGCCGGCGGTATGATGAGGTCGATTGCTTTCGCTGTTTTAGCATTGATGATCAGTTCGACCTTCGTCGGCCCCTGCACCGGAAGGTCCGCGGGTTTTTCGCCCTTCAGGATACGATCGACGTAAGTTGCGGAGCTGCGATAGAGGTCAGCTGTATCCGGGCCGTACGACATCAGGCCGCCGGCAGCCACTTGGAAGCGATTCCAGTAGATCGCCGGCAATTTCCTGGTGTTGGCTAGATTTACGATCAGGGCGCGGTGGACGTTGGAGAAAGTTGCGGCCGTGATGATCAATCCGCCGCCGCCTTCAGCAGCAAACGAATCAACTCCGCGCTCGATGTCTTCTGCCTCGTGGACAGCAATCGAACTCGGTTCAATCGACAGCGACTGCGCGGCCGTCTCGAATGACGCCTTGAATCCCCTGAAGTTGTGATTGACGGGATCGCCGAGCATCGCAACCCGTGTCAGACGCGGCGACATCTCCTTGAGCAACCCGAGCCACTTTCCTCCGATATCGTACTCAAAGGGCGTAAAGCCGGTGATGTTACCCGACGGTCGCGCCAGACTGGCTACTAAACCTCCAGCAACAGGGTCCGTGACGTTGATGAATATGACCGGCACTGTCGCGGTTGTCTCGCGCAGGGCCAATGCCGGCTCCGTCCCGGTTGTCAGAATCAGAGCGGGAGAAGTGCTGACAAGCTCCTTCGCCAGGGTTCGCGCCCGTTCGATGTTGCCCCGGGCCCAGCGGTAATCGATGTCGATATTTTGACCTTCAATCCAGCCGAGTTGCCGCAGTCCGGAGCTGAACGCTACCAGATATTTCGTGATCTGGGGATCTCCCTCGGTCGCTCCGAACAGAACGCCGATCCGTCGCATCGATCCGTTTGTCTGAGCTTTTGCGATGAGCGGCCATGCCGCCGCACCGCCTGCAAGGCCAATAAATTTACGTCGCCGCATTCCAGTCCCCGCAATCAGTATAAGGCAATGTAACCGTCCAAACTTTGTACTTGAAGACGCGGGAGGGCGGTTGACCGAAAATTTGTTGAGGGCCGCCGTTGCCGCAGTTCACTTGCTGGCGAAAGGAACGTAGAGGTCAACTTCGGGTCAAGCCGATACCTTGACCCGACGATATGGAATGTCCGCTCCACCCTCAGCAGCGATCCCGTCCGGAAGCACGCTCGGGCCAGGTTCGTGCCAGATCCGGACGATCGTCGTCATTCGATCGTCTCGTCCGCCGTCGCCTCAAGTGTTGGCGGCATCTCGACCCCGAGTTGTCGCGCAGTCTTCATGTTGAGCACGAGTTCATAGCGGTCGGGCCGCTCGATCGGAATTTCGCCTGCCGTGGCGCCCTTCAGGATTCGGTCGGCCATCGACATTGCGCGTGGAAAATAAGCATCAAATAGGACAGGGCCGTATGTCATGAGACCGCCTGCCTTTGCGATGGGCTTCCAGATCGAAATGTTTGGCAACTTGTATCTAAGAGCAGACGTAGCGAAGAGCGGGGCGTTCCCCGTCAAAGCCGGTGACACCAGCAGCAAAACACCTGTCCCGCCTTCTAGCCGTGCGAAGGCGCCACTGAATTCTTCCGGGCTCGTCAACTCCAGCGTCCGGGTTTCGAATCCTGCGGCGCCCGCCGCATTTCGGGCAGCTTCCAGTTGGTCAGTCCTGTAATTCGGATCCCAAACCAGAGCAAGTTTCTTCAAGTCGGGCATCACCTCACGCATTAGCGCAACGAGTTTGCCGGTAAGACTTGCCTGGTCGAGATAAAGTCCCGTCAGATTGCGTCCGGGCTTTGCCCAGCTGTCGACCAGGCCTGCCTTGACGGGATCCGTTTCAAGATCGACGGCCACAACCGGGGTGTCGGGGGCTGCAGAGCGCGCGGCCATCGTGGCCGGCAGCCCCACGACGATCAAAACCCCGACGTCAAGACTTACGAGTTCGCGAACGAGTTCCGGGAGCCGCGAAAGATCGCCTCCGGCTGTCCGCAGGAGGATTGTCTCTCCCTCAAAGTAACCAAGCTCATGGCCGCGCCTGAGCAACGACGATAGAAATACCAAGTGAGTATCAATTGTTAAGGGGTGGAGATAGCCGATCTTTCGGGGTTTTCCTGCCGACTGGGATCTCGCCATTTGAACCGGCCAGACGACCATCGACCCGCCAACTAACCCAACGAATTCGCGTCTCCTCATTCCACATCGCTCCTAAGGTTCAGGAAGTATACTATCTTGTTCACCGAGTGTAAGGCCGACCACTTGCGGAAAATTGCATAGCCGGTTTGGGTCACACTGCACGGCGTCTAGACTCGGTCATCCCCCGACGGCGGACATACCAGACGCGCGACGGCAGGTCCGTTTCGTGCCAACCCCGGAAGTCGATGACCACCTATTCGATGATCTCGTCGGCGAGCGCCAGTACGGCTGGCGGTATCTCCAGGCGAAGCAGTTTTGCAGTTTTGAGATTGATGACGAGCTCAAACTTTGTTGGCTGTTCGACCGGCAGGTCAGTGGGGAGAGCGCCTCTCAGAATCTTGTCCACATAGTCCGCGACGCGACGGAAGCTGCGAGTTTGGCTTGAACCGTAGGCCATGAGACCGCCCGAGCGCACATATTCGATAAGGCCAGTCATCGTCGCAAACCCTAATCTGCTTGTTTGTTCGACGACATTTGCCCGAATGCTGCTGGCGAGTGGGTCCTCTATAATAAAGAGGCTTGTAGCACCGGACTCCGCAAGTGCATCCATCCGGGCAGCCGTAAACTCCGAAGGGCTTCTCACCTCGAGGAGTTCGAGCCGGACACGTTCTCGGTCCGCAGCCGCCTTCAATTCCTTCAAGGCTAACGCGCTGTAGGGCGTATCTGGATTCAAGAGCACGCCGACGGCTCGCTGGCCTGGAACGCAGGTCAGCATCATCTGAAGTTGTTTACCTTTTAAGTCGGTGGACTGGCCGCTCAAGCCGGTCACATTGCCGCCGGGCCGCCCCAGCGTTTGCACGAGCCCCGCCCCGATTGGGTCACCGACAGTCGCGAACACAATAGGGATCGTGGCGGTCGCTGTTTTGAGCGCTTTCGGCGCAAGCGTACCCCACCCACCGACAAGCACATCCGGCTTTGCCCACACGAGCTCTTCGGCCATTGCGGCAAGCCGCCCGGGGTCTCCATTGGCGGATCGATGCTCGAAGTTAAGGTTTTTTCCCTCGACGTAACCGAGGTCCCGCAGCGACACGAGGAGTTGGGAGGCAGCCTCACCGTTTTCCAGCGTCAGCAGCCCGACGCGATATGTTCTTGATTGTGCGTGTGCCGAAACAAGCGATGCACCCACCGTGCCGGCAACAAGACTGATAAATTCGCGCCGTTTCATGGACCCGCCTTGTACCGGAGTGGAGCAATCATAATGCCGGCTTGGCAACGGAGCGCCAATGTCCGAGTTGGGTCCAAAGCTGCCCCGACGCCCCCGAAGTTTGGCTTCCGCTTCCCCCTGCTCAGACCGACCGGGTCGGTCTTTTTCGTACGAAAATGGAAGTAGTATCGCACTATTCAATGACTTCGTCGGCACGCACGAAGACCGGAGGTGGTATTGCCACGCCGATACTGCGGGCAACCTTATTGTTGATGGCCATCTCAAAACGCGTCGGCTGTTCAAATGGCATTTCAGCAGGGTTGCCGCCGGAAAAGATACGCACAACAAAGTCTGCGGTTCGCAGCCGAAGCTCGGCAATATCGGGGCCGTATCCGATAAGGCAACCGTCGGAGGCCATCGCGCGCCATTCGCAGATCGTCGGGAGGCGTCGCTCCAACGCGAGGGCCGCCAGTTTGGGCGCGTCACGGTGGAAATTCGGCGAGGACTGTATGACAATTCCGTCGACGCCAGCATCGTGCATGGCACCAAAGGTCGTCTGATAATCCGCCGGACTTTTCACCTCGAACCGGAGGAGCTCAACGCCGACTTTTTCGGCGGTCTGCCGGTACTCCTCCTTCTGCTGCGTCATCGTGCGCTCGTCCACTAAAAGAGCAAACTTGCGAGCGCCCGGGATCGCATCATGCAAGAGCTCCATGCGCTTCTTATCGCCCTCGAATGTCAGCAAGGCTATGCCGGTGACCTGGCCGCCGGGCCGCGAAATGCTTGCAGCCTCGCCTTCAATGACCGGATCGGTCGTAAACGACGCAACGATGGGTATCTGAGGCGCAGCCTTCATCGCAGCAGAGATTGCCCTTGGGGCAACGGCGACGATCACGTCGGGTTTGGTCGCGGCGAGCTCTTGCGCCAGCCGGGCAAGTTGCTCCGGATCACCCCAACGCGGTAACACAACGAGATTCTTACCCTGGACGAAGCCACGCCGCGCCAGTTCCGGGATCATGACGCCATGCATCGTCGCGTCCGCCGGCCAATCAAAGGGCGTCAGTACGCCGAGCCGCCACACGCGCTCTTCAGCCGAGGCGGACTGTGAGAGTACGATTAAACTCAACAAGAGAAGAATTAGTCTCATTCGATTACCTCGTCGGCGACAGCAAGGATTGTTGGCGCGACCGTCAACCCGAGTGCGTTTGCAGTCTTCAGGTTAATAGCCAGGTCGAATTTTGTCGGCTGCATAACTGGCAACTCTGCGGGCTTTGCTCCCTTGAGTATTAGACCGACGTACTCCCCGGCTTGCCTGTAGGCTGCAAGAATGCTTGGGCCGTAACTGATCAACCCGCCCGCAACGACGAACTCACGCAGGTGAGACATCGTAGGCAGCTTGTTACCTAGTGCCAGACGTGCGAGCTGATCTCGTCGTGACAACAGAAACGGATCCGTGCCGACAATCATGGCATCGAACCTTTGCCGGGCGACGATGTCGAAGGCTCTCTCGATCTCGGTCTCTGTCGTGGCGGGCAGAACAGTTATCTTTATTCCAAGGGCCCGTGCACCCTCGTTTACCTCGTGGATCTCCGACGAGGTTTGCGGGAAATTTGGATTCACTAGAAAACAAATCGCCGAGGCCCCTGGAATAAGCTGCCGAATTAGCTCAAGTCGCTTGGGCCCCAGCTCCACACCCATAAGCGTCGCACCGGTGATGTTGGCGCCTGGTCGATTCAGGCTTGCCACTAAACCCGCACTAATCGGATCACCTCCCATCGTGAAAACGATGGGTATATTGGTTGACGCTGCCTTTGCCGCCAACGGAGATGGATCCCCACCGGTCGCCGCGATGATATCAACCCGACGGCTGACCAATTCGGCAGCCAGCTCCCGCAGTCGGTCGTATCGGCCCTCGGCCCATCGATACTCGAGTCCAACATTTCTGCCTTCTGCAAAGCCAGCTTGAGCCAGGCTCTCATGAAACGCACGCAGAGCGGGAACTGCCTCAGCGGGCGAACGGGCGCTCAGGAAACCAATCACAGGTATTGCCACCTGTTGCGCGCGGGTTGCAGCCGACCATGCCAACACCCCAGCACCGACAAGACCGACGAAGTCGCGTCGTCTCATTTCGTTTCCCCTTGCCGATCTTCCCACCCCGGATAATCTGCTCTCAAAACCTTGCCCGACGTCTGCTCGCCGTTGCTTGCGAGCGGCCATGTAGCCGTTACAGTCGCTACGAAGAAAAATGCACTGCGCATCATTCGATCACCTCGTCGGCGCGAATAAGGAGGGTCGGTGAGATCGAAATACCCAGCGCTTTAGCTGTCCTCAGATTGATCACCATCTCGAATTTTGTCGGACGTTCGACCGGTAGATCGGCAGGTTGCGCGCCGTGCAGCACTTTCCCAAGCATGGTGCCAGTCTGCCGAAACGTGCCCAGCAAATTTGGCCCATATGACATCAAGCTCCCTGCCCGGGCGATCTCGGAAAATAAAGTCGCGGTCGGGATGTGATGTTCGATGGTGAGGTCGGCGATCAGCTTGGGGTTCGTCCCAAATATCGGCGAAGACAGGATGATGATCGCATCGGGCCGATTTTTGCTGGCTATCTGAAAAGCGCGTTGAAGTTCGGTAATGGCGCGAATTTCCACGACCTCCAGTTTGACATTCAAGAGCCGTCCGGCGTTCTTGACCGCCTCCAATTGGGTATGACCGGTGGCGGGGTCCCAAAGCGCCGTGACGCTGGATAAGGCCGGAATTGCTTCCTTCAACAATTCCAGCCATTTCGTGCCGAAATCCGGGAAATCCGAAAACACGCCGGTGATGTTGCCGCCTGGGTGCGCGAGGCTGGTTACAAAGCGGCTTAAGACTGGATCGCTTTCGAGATCGTTGGCGATAATCGGAAGTGTCGAAGTCGCCGATTTTGCCGACCGGAGCGCTGACGGGCTAATGGCAACGATTGCGGCGACTTTTCGCTCGACAAGGTCCGCGGCCAACCCTTCAAGCCGGCTAGGATCGCCCTCCGAAGCACGCACCAGGACCTCTGCCCTGTCGGCGTCAGCATAACCAACCGCGCGCAATCCTTCGCGCAAGGCGGCTATCCGCGTCACCGTCACCGCTTCGAAGCCCGGATAGAGCAAACCGATTTGCGCAGACTTGGTCGCCGGCTGGGCCCGAGCTATCCGTGGCCAAACTGCCGCTCCAGCGGCAACCGCCATGAATCTACGACGCGTCATGGACGCTTGCGCACCGGCAAACAACTTTCTCATTCGATCACCTCATCGGCGCGGGCGAGAACAGTCTGCGGGACAGTCAACGTCATTGCCTTCGCCGTCGTCAGATTGAGGATCAACTCGTATCTGGTCGGCTCCTGCACTGGCAGTGCGCTTGGCTCTTCGCCGCGAAGGATACGGTCGACATAGGAGGCAGATTGGTGAAAAAGCCCGATGAAATCGGAACCATAGGAGACAAGTGCGCCGTTCTCCGCAAAGGAGCGAAGCGGCCCTACGGTCGGTAGCCACGCCTGCAGAGCCAACGCGAATAGCAGCTTACTGTTGTTGGTCATAAAGACGTCAGGGAGAGCGACAAGCCCTGCGTGCGGTCGGTGCGCGAGCGCCGCGACAGCACTCTCGATCTCCGCTTGATCGTTCACCGGCATGGGCTCGATCGCAATCCCCAGGCTGGGAGCAATCTCCTGCATGGTCGGCAGAAAGATCGAATACGGCGCTGTCTTGGGATTGTAGACGACACCGACGCGGCTTGTGGCGGGCGAGAGCTCCTTTACGAGCTCAAGCCACTTCCCGGCGATCGGCGCATTGAAACTGGTAAAGCCAGTGATGTTGCGCCCCGGCTTCGACAGGCTAACGACGATCCCGTCGCCAACCGGGTCACTTAGACCGGCAAACACGATCGGAACGGCATCGGTGGCGAGCTTGAGCGCGCGCGCCGTCGGCGTGTTGGTGGCGAGAATGACGTCTGGATTCAACTTCACAAGCTCTGCCGCATAGGTGCTAATCCGATCCGGGTCTGCACCGCCCCAGCGAACTTCAAAACCGATCTTTCCTTCACGCCAACCTGCCTCAGCGAGCCCCTTCTGAAACGCCACGACACGCGCGCGTGTGCCAGGCGTTTCGGGGCCGCCGTTCAGGACAGCGACGCGCTTGATTCCGTTGGGCTGCTGGGCGGCCGCGCGATGTGCCCCAACGGACGCCAAACCGGCGACAAGCGCAATGAACTCACGTCGATGCATTCCAGACATTGTTGCTACTCGATCACCTCGTCGGCGCGGGCGAGCACCGTCGGTAGCAGCGTAATGCCAAGTGCCCTGGCGGTTTTTATGTTGACGACAAGTTGGAACTTGGTTGGAAATTCAACCGGCAGGTCGGAGGGCTTGCCTCCCTTTATGATCTTATCGACGAAAATCGCGACCTTGCGATAGACGGACAGGATATCGGCCGAATAGGATAAGAGGCCGCCGGCACGGGTAAACTCGTCGCTCGGTGCGAACAGTGGCAGGCGGCTGTTGAGCGCCGCCTCAGTGGCTGGGTGGCGCGGCAAGCTTGGCTGAACGATCAACGCTCCAGCGCCGCTCATCACCATTTCTCCGAAAGCTCTTGGGAATTCATCGCTGCCCCGCACCAGGATAGGCTTGATCTCGAATTGAAGTGCCCTCGCGGCCAACACGATGCTTTCCAGGAACGGCTGGTGAAATGGATCGATGGCATTGCCGAGCACGGCAATCTTGCGCACCGTCGGCAATACCTCGCGGATTAAATCCAGGTTCTTGCCGGCTACATCGGCTGTCGCGGACGCCACGCCGGTAATGTTGCCCGCCGGGCGCGCAAAACTGGCGACAAACCCCGTTGCAATTGGATCGGCTGCGGGACTCATGACGATCGGGATTTTGGTGGTGGCTTGCTTTGCTGCCGCAACGGATGGGGTTTGATAGCCGACAATCACGTCCACTTTCAGGTCCACCAATTCGCGGGCCAGCGAAGGGAGACGTTCGGACAAGCCACTCGCCGATCGAGACTCCAAAGTCAGGTTCTGGCCTTCGATATAGCCCAGTTTCTGCAGTTCTTCACGGAACGTACTCAGGAAGAAAGCTGGATCAGGATTACCCAGCATCAGCACGCCGATGCGCGGTGATTTCGCTTGTTGCGCCCGCGCCGCAATCGGCCACAACGCCGCCGCACCGCCCAAAACACCAAGAAAATCCCGTCGTTGCATGGTCGCCCTTTGGCTCTGCGCGAAGCATTCTAACGGTGCAAATCGTGCCGTCATTCGATCACCTGGTCAGCACGCCCGAGCAGCGAAATCGGAACGTCAATACCCAGCGCCTTGGCGGTTTTGAGGTTCACGATCAACTCGACTTTAGTGCCTTGGATCACAGGCAGTTCGCCGGGCTTCTCGCCTTTCAGTATCCGCCCTACATAGCCGCCAGCGAGATAGTGTGTTTCGATGATGGTCCCGCTGTAGCTCATTAACCCGCCGACCGCAGCGAATTGCGGGTTCACGAAGATCGACGGTAGGGCGGCTTTTAGTGCCTGATCCGCGATCTCTTTGATACGGCTGTTGGCAAAGGGATCGGCCGCTATGATCAGCCCGCCGGCGCGCATCCCCTTTGCTTTTGCGAACGCAGCTTCTAGTTCGAGATCATTGCTCGCTTGCAGAACGGCAAGCTGAAGTCCGAGTTGAGGTGCAGCGGCCTGCAAGTCCTTGACCTGCCGTCCAACAACGTCGCCCCCAGCCGGATTCACCAGCACGGCAATCAGGCCGGCCGACGGCAGCAACTCATGAAGGATTGCGAGCCGCTTCGGACCCGTCTCAAAAGTCAGGGCCGCAACCCCAGTGATATTGCCACCAGGGTGCCTGAGGTTTGTCACGATACCGGCTTCGACCGGATCGGCACCCGTCTCAAAGACGATGGGAATCGTGGTGGTCGCCGCCTTGGCGGCAAGCGCGGCTGGCGCACTGCCCGGCGTGACAAGGACCGCGACGTTGCCCCCAACCAGTTCGCTCGCGAGTTTTGGCAGGCGATCGAGATTGCCCTCCGCCCACCGATATTCGACCGTAACATTGCGCCCGTCGTCGAAGCCGGCTTCGCTCAGTCCTTGTTGGAAGGCCTTCACCCGTGTCGCCCAAGCCATTGACGATGCGCTGCCGAGATAGCCAACCACAGGCACACCCTGTTGCGCCCGCGCTGTCAGCGGCCAAGCAGCCGTCGCGCCAAAAATCGCGATGAACTCCCGCCGCCTCATTCGATCACCTCATCAGCTTGCGAAAGCATGGTTGGAGGCACGGTGAGGGGCAAGTCGCCAGGCTTCTCGCGCTTCAGGATGCGGTCGACGTAAGACGCGGCCCCCAAGCTTTGCTCGATCTGATCGAATCCGTAGGAGACCAGGCCGCCAGTTGTGGCATAGAAACGGTACGGATAGATCGCCGGCAGACCTAGCCGGGCAGCCAAGGCGATAATCAGTTCGCGGTTGCTCAAATTGGTCGGGCTCGACACGACGATGAGACCGCCGTCCGGCTCTCGCGCAAATGCCGTGAGGGCGCTGTCGATGTGGGCGGCATCGCGGACACCGGCGGCCGTCATGGTCATCCCCAGCAAAGCGGCTGCCGTCTCGGCCGAGTGCAGGAACGCGACATTAGCGGCCACGTTCGGGTTGATGAGGACCGCAGCGCGACGCACTTGCGGCGCAATCCGCTTAAGGACTTCAAGCCATTTTCCGCCGATCGCGGTATCAAAATTTTGAAACCCGGCGATATTGCCAGCCGGACGCGCCAGGCTCGCCACAAAGCCGCTGGTGACCGGGTCGGAAACTTGTGCAAAGACAATCGGGATAACGAGCGTTGCCTGCCGTAGCACGGCCAAGGCCGAATTCGCGTAAACGACAATCACGTCCGGCGCGGCAGCGATCAGTTCTCCGGCCCGGATGCGGATGCTTTCGGGATCTTCGTCCGTGAAGCGGTGATCAATCCGAACGTTCCGGCAATCAGTCCAGCCGAGATCCTTGAGGCGCTGTTTGAGGGCCGTAAAGCGAGCCTGAATTTCTGGATTGTTCTCGCTAAAGCGCATCAGCACGGGCATCCGCCGAGCCCGTTCGGGTTGCTGCGCCTGTACCGCGAGGGGCCAAGCAGCCGTGCTACCCAAAGCACCGAGGAAGTTTCGCCGTTTCATTCGATAACCTCGTCGGCGCGCAGCAGCACCGCCGGCGGTATCTCGACGCCGAGCGCCTTGGCGGTCTTCAGGTTGATGCTCAGAACGTATTTGTCGGGTTGCTCCACCGGAAGATCGCTGGCGTTAGCGCCCGCCAGAATTTTGTCGACCAGGCGTGCACTTTGTCGGGCCAAAACACGCAGGTCGGGACCAAGGCTGATCAGTCCACCTTCGGCGACGGCCTCCCGAAAGCCGTGACAGGAAGGCAGTCCCTGCGCCAAGGCAAGGGCCGCAATAGCAGTGAGGCTTGAGTAGGTGAGCGAGCCCGACACCACGATCAGCCCCTCGCTCCGGGCGGCTTTCATTTCGTTGAACGCGTTGCCGAGGTCCCCGGCGGCGCTGAAGTGGATCGGATTGATGGAGACATGCAGAGCCGGAGCAGATTGTTCAAGCGACTGCATCGCAAATGGGAAATTTGGGTCATCCGACGCTCCGAGGACGGACACGCGGGAGAGACGAGGCCGTACCTCATTCAGCAATTGCAATCGTTTCGCGTAGGTTTCCGAAGTTGCCTCAAACGTTGTGCCGGTCATATTGCCGCCGGGATGGGCAAGGCTCTTCACAAGCCCGATATCCACCGGCGCCCCCACCGAAATGAACACCACGGGAATGTGAGCCGCGGCAGCTTTGGCGGCTATGCCACCAACAGTGCCACCAACGACCAGCAAGTCGATCTCCGATCGCATTTCAGCAATCGCATCCTGCATGGCCTGAACGGTTGGGGCGACAAACGTCCGCCGAACAAACGTTATGTTCTTGCCATCGACGTAACCCAGCTCGCCAAGCGCAGCCAGAAACTCGTCCATGTAAGGCGCACGCCGGCTGCCTTCGATATAGCCAACTCGGGGAGCGGTTCGGGCGCGGGCTGCGAGTGGGCAGCACGCCACGGCTCCAATCAGTGCGATAAACGAACGGCGCCTCATTCTGACCCCAAGCATTTAGACGCAGTATCCCAGCGCTTGCTACAAGAGCGAAGGTTAGCTGACCTTATTCGATCACCTCGTCGGCGCGCAGCAACACCGCCGGCGGAATCTCGATGCCGAGCGCCTTCGCGGCCTTCAGGTTGACGACCGTCTTGAGATTTGTCGGTTGCTCGATCGGGATGTCGGCCGGACTTGCGCCCTTCAATATCTTGCCGACAAAAACAGCGCTGCGGCGAAACATGGCGGTGAAGTCCACCCCGTAACCCACCATGACGGCCCCGTGAGAAGCGAGAACGGGTGCGGCAATCGATGGCACGCGGCACTTGTCAACAATCGCGGCGACTAAGGAAGAGTTGGTGATAAACGCATTGGCTTCCAGAATCAGGAGGCCGTCGATGGATGCAGAACCGACGATTGACAGCACGGTTTCGAGGTCGCCGGGGACGTCAACCTCGATCGGTCGCAGCTCCACCTTCAATGCCTGCGCTGTGGCCGCCATGGCGCTCATGGTACTATCTTTCAGGGGGTTTCCTCGTTGCAATAGCACCCCCGCGCGGGTCATCGAGGGAGCTAGGCTCGCGAGAAGCTCCAACCGCTTGGCCGCCAGTTCTGTAACGAATTGAGTTTGTCCCGTTATGTTGCCACCAGGATGAGCCATGCTGGCTGCGAAGCCCAAGGTCACCAGATCTGGACCCACGATCATCACGGTTGAAATCTTCGTCGTAGCGCGGTGAGCGGCAAGTATCCCGGGAGTTGTAGCCGTCACGAGAACGTCGACATCGAGGGCAACCAGTTCAGCCGCCAGCCCGGGCAGCCGGCTGTCGTCGCCGCCGGCGTCACGATATTCGACGTGAATGTTTTCGCCTTCAACCCAGCCGAGATCTCGAAGCCCGGCGAGGAAAGCATCCACCTCCAAATTTCGTGGCGGAGGGAGGAAGAGGCCGATGCGGGCAATTCGCTTCGCTTGCTGGGCGCGTGCCACCGAAGGCCACGCTAACGACCCACCAACCAGAGTAATGAATTCTCGTCGTTTCATTGCAACTCTCAATTTCGTACCCGCATCAGCTTCGACTGCCCGACGACCTCTAGGTTATTCCGGTGCTTGCAAGCTTGGCCCCCCGCGGCAGCACGATGGTGAACTCGGTGAATTGCCCAGGCTGCGTATCCACCTCTATCCTGCCGCCGTGTTGCTTCACGATGATGTCGTGGCTCATGGACAGACCGAGTCCAGTGCCCTCCCCCGCCGGTTTGGTCGTGAAGAACGGATTGAAAATTTTTTCCTTCACCTCCGGCGGGATGCCGCTACCGTTGTCGCGTATGCGTATCTCGATGTGATTACCGAGATTTCTGGTGACAGCGCTGAGCACCGGCTCGAAATTCGCATCGCCGTTGTCGGCTCGACGCTTGCTCGCGGCATAAAACCCGTTCGAGATCAGATTGAGCAAGGCGCGGGTGATTTCCTGCGGGAACAGCTCTATCACGCCGGCGTCCGGATCCAGGTCGCGCCGCAACGTGATATTGAAATCCGGTTTCTCGGCGCGGGCGCCGTGATAGGCGAGATTGAGGCTCTCGTCCAACAGCGCGTTGATATCGACCGCCCGGTGCTCGGCCGAACCTTCCCGGGAATGCAACAGCATGTTCTTGACAATGGAATCGGCGCGCTTGCCGTGCTGAACAACCTTTTCGAGGTTGCTTTTCAGCAGCTCGCGGATTTCATCCAGCTCCTTTCGCCGGCCCGCGTCGTCGAGCGCCGGATTCTCAAAAATATCGGTCATCTCGTCGATGAGTTCGACCGACAGCGCCGAGAAATTATTGACGAAATTAAGCGGGTTCTTGATCTCGTGCGCGATGCCGGCGGTGAGCTGGCCGAGCGACGCCAGCTTCTCGGTCTCCACCAAGCGGTCCTGCGCGGTGCGAAGCTCGTCGAGCGAAGCGGCAAGCTCCTTGGTGCGCTGCTGCACCTCATCGAACAGGCGGGCATTCTCGATCGCGATCACGGCCTGGTCGGCGAACGTTTCAATCAGTTGGATCTGTCGCGGCGTGAACGGCCCGGCGACGGGTCTGGCTAGGTCAAGAACGCCGAGCACCTCGTTATCGCGCAGAAGCGGCACGCCGATGATCGACTGCCAGCCTCCGAGCTTGATGGACTGGGGAAGCCCGTATTCGGTATCCGCGGCGATGTCGGGAATGTGGACCGTACGACGTTCGACCGCGGCGCGTCCGGCGACCGTCGTGCGATCGAGACGATGCGGATGGGTCGACAGATATTCGACGAATTCGGGCGTGCCGCCGTAACTCGCGCCTACATGAAGTAGGTCGCCATGCGACTGGAACAGAATGCAGATGGAAGCGTCGCAGAGACCGGCTGCGGATTCAAGAAGCGTCTGCAGGACCGTCTTGAGATCGAACACCGAACGGCTGATCACCTGCAGCACCTCCGACGTCGCGGTCTGCTGCTGCAGTGACTCTTCGAGGTCGCGGGTCCGCTCCTGAACCTGTCTGAACAGGTTCACATTGGAAATGGCGATCACGGCCTGGTCAGCGAAGGCCTTCAGCATTTCAACATGATGATCGGCGAACGAGCCCGGCTCGATCCGCGTCACGCCGATAACGCCGATAGCCATGCCATCGAGCAGCAGCGGGACCCACAACGCGCTGCGCCATCCCCGTTGGCGTACCATTGTCAACTGATCGGATTCAATACCAGGTTCTAGTTCGATGTCGATGATCCTGTGGATCTCTCCCCTGCGGATGGCGTCACTGTAGCTGAATCCCGACAGCGGGCGCGGATAGAAAGCTTTGAGCGCAGCATCGGCTGCGGGCGTCGTAAACGTAGATGCTGACATGTGAACGACATCATCGACAATGCTCACGACGGTCGTTGCAAATCCGCCGACAAGATGATTGGAGCGCTCGGCGATAGCCTGGAAGACGGGCTGGACGTCCTCGGGCGAACTGGCGATGACCTTCAGGATTTCCGCGGTCGCGGTTTGCCGCTCCAGCGCCTCCCTGGTCTCGTTGAACAGCCGCGCGTTCTGAATAGCGATCACCGCCTGATCGGCGAAGGTCGACAGCAGATTGATCTGCTTGTCGTTGAACGGACGCACCTCGGTACGGCGCAGCAGGATCGCGCCGATACTCTCCTCGCCACGCAGCAAGGGCACCGACAGAACGGTATGAATGGTCGCGCCCGTGCTTTGGCCCATGGCTCTGGCATCCGGAAACTGGGCACCCTCTGCGGATAGCATGTCGTGAACATGCACGGGGTTTTGATCCACAAAGGCCCGGCCAGCGGTCCAATTGCGGCTGATCGGCCATCTGTCGAGCGTTACGGGGATGGGACCAGAGTGCGCGCTAAAACGGAGATGTTCTGCGTCTTTCAACAGGACGACCGCATCATTGGCTTCGCAAAGCTCGCGCGCGCTCTCGACGATCTCTTTCAAAACCGGTTCGACATCGGTGGGTGAAGAGGCGATTACCCTCAGAACATTGCTGCTCCCGGTCTGGTAAGCCAGTGCCTGCTTGGTCTCGTTGAACAGTCTTGTGTTCTCGATGGCGATCACGGCCTGGTCGGCGAATGTTCGTACCAGATCGATCTGCCGCTGACTGAAGGGTTCCGGCTGCGTACGAGAGAGACTGAATACCCCAACAGTCTCCTGCTCGCGCAGGAGTGGGACCGCCAGCAGGCTGCGGTATTCGCCCAGACGCTGCACCTCGCTCAGGCGATAATCAGGATCAGCCAGCACGTCGGGGAAATGCACGACTGAGCCGGTCGAGAAAGCACGTCCAGCACCGCTACTCTGGTTCAGCGGGATCGGGTTGTCGTGAAAGTATTGCACAAGCTCCGGGCTGCAGCCGACCTGGGTAGCAAGGCGAAGCCCATCACCATCGCGTAGAAAGAACGTGCCGATCGGCGCGTTACACAGGTTGAGCGCCGACTTCACCAACGTCGTCAAGACCGCCTGCAAATCGAAGGCCGACCGGCTAATGACCTTGAGAACGTCAGCGGTCGCGATCTGCTGTTGCAGGGACTCTTCAAGGTCGCTGGTCTTGGCCTGGACTTCGTCAAACAGGCGGACATTCTCGATCGCGATGACCGCCTGGTCAGCAAAGGTTGCGACCAGCTCGATCTGTTTCTCGGTAAAGGCGCCGGGTTCGCTGCGATTCAGCGATAGCGCACCAACGAGCCGGCCTTCGCGCAACAGCGGCACCGCAAGCGTCGCGCGATAGCGCGCGCGGCTCTGCTCGCCGGTCAGGCCGTATGCCGGATCGGCCAGCACGTCCGGAATGCAGACGGGTTTCAGCGAGGCTCCGGCGCGCCCGATCGCGGAGGGATGACCGGGCATCAACGGGCGGCGTTCGAGCATTTCGTGAACTTCGGGCGGAAAATTCCAACTCGCGAGGATACGAAACACGCTGCCATCGTAGCGGAAGAACATCGTCTGCTCGGATCCGCACAGCCTCGCCGCGGTATCGGAAATGGCCTCAAGCACGGGATTGAGATCCGAAGGCGAGCGGCTGATCACCGCAAGGACTGCGCTGGTCGCGGTCTGCTGTTCCAGCGCCTCGCCGAGATCGCGGGTTTTGGCCTGCACCTCATCGAAGAGCCGCGCGTTCTCGATGGCAATCACGGCCTGGTCGGCGAAGGTCTGCACCAGTTCGACGTGCCGCGGCGAAAATTGGCCGATGCAGTCGCGCCCGAGGACGAAAAGGCCGATGCCCTGGCCTTCCCTCATCAAGGGAACGATGAGCAGCGACTTGAAGCCAAGCTTTTCCCGAAAGGCCTGCGTTGCCACCGAGCGATCGTTTTCGAAATCGCCGATATTGGCAATTTCCCCCGACGACAGAGCCCGGGTCGTGGCAAAATTGGGATCATGAGCCGGAATCCGCGCCTGCCGGACGAAGTCCTCCTGCTCTTTGCTGATCGTCGTGTAACCTCGACAGACCAGGAAGTCGTCCTCCCGGATATACAATCCGCACAGGCCCGCCGCACACAGTTCCCCGGCGGAGCGCGCGAGCGTATGCATTACGGAATCGAGATCGAAGGCTGAGCGGCTGATCACCTTCAACACGTCCGCGGTCGCAGTCTGCTGCTCCAGCGCCGCACCGAGATCGCGCGTCCTGGCTTCGACCTCGTTGAACAGCCGCGCGTTCTCGATTGCGATCAGGGCCTGGTCGGCGAAGCTTTGCAGCAGAGCGAGCTCATCACCGGTGAATGGCAAGAGCCGGTCACGAAAAACGATAAGGGCGCCGATGGCCCTGTCGTCGCGCCGGAGCGGCGTGCCGCAAACGGTGCGCGCGCCACCGGCCCGAGCGTGGGGCAAGCCGGGAAAGCCAGACATCGAGGGATCAAGGTGATCGAGGTCCGGAATATGAATCTGCCTGGACTCGGCCACCACCGTGCCCGGCAAGTTTCGGCCGCCGACCTTGATACTGGACGGGGGAAAGGCCGAACCAACACGCTTGGCGATGGCGCCGACGCGGTACTCCTGCGTGAACTCGCTGCCTTCGGCAAGCTGGATCGAGACGCTGGACGCCTTAAACAGGCGCGCGGTCGTCTCGGCGATCAACTGCAACGGCCCCGCGGCATCCCCCGATGCGTTGGCGACCGCGCGCAGGATTTCGGCGCTGGCCTCCTCTCGCATCCGCGCTGCTTTCAACTGCCGCTTCAGCTGTGCGATCTCCGACTGGAGGGAAGGCTTCTGCTTGCGGGGATCGGTCTTTGTCGATTTCGGCTTGCGCAAACCGGGCTTGTGAGATCTGGACACGCCGGATTTGCGCACCCGCAGCCCTTCGGGACCGGCCGTCGTGCGACGCTTTCCTGCTTTTTTCCTGGTCTCGGCATCCTTGGTCTGTTTCGTGCCAGACTTGGCATCGCGCCCCGTCATTCGATCACCTCGTCGGCCACCGTCAGCAGGCGGTCGGGCGCCGCGATTCCCAGGGATTTCGCTGTCTTGAGGTTGAGCACGAGCACGAACTTGCTGGCCTGTTCAATCGGCAGGTCGGCCGGTTTTTCACCACCGAGAATCTTAGCGGCATAGATGCCAGCGCGGCGGAAGTCGTCGATCAGATCGGCCGAATAGGACATCAGAAGGCCCGCTTGGCCCCACTCCGGATAGGTGCCGACCGTCGGCTTTCCCGGCGCTATGACCAAAGGCAGGACTCGCGGCATGTTGGTGTAGAGCAGCGGCTCGCCGGAGACGTAAAGGGCGCTAACGCCATCGCGGACGCTTGCCGAAACTGCACCCTCTACCTCGTCGAGACCCTGAAGTGGATGACGCACGACTTCAAAGCCGAATTGTCCAGCGACGCTTTGCAACGCCTTGAGCTCGGCTGCGGCAAGAATCGACGATGTGCTGCCTATGAAGCCGACTGCCTTCAGATTAGGCACCAGTTCCTTGAACAGGTTCATGCGCTTTTGGGTCAGCGCCTCCTCACCCCCAACCGCATTCATAACGTTGCCGGTCGCATGGCCACCCGGGTGGACATAGCTTTCTGCAAATCCGGCCTTGATGGGATCGGCGGCATAGGACGTGAAGATCAACGGTAACTCGGGCAGGACTTTGTGCGCGATCGGCGCCGCGGCGGCCGAAGCAATGATGAGGCGTGGCTTGAGAGCAGCGAGTTCGAGGGCAAGCGCAGGCAATCGATCGAAAACACCGTCGGCATAACGCCAAGCAAAAGTAAAGTTGATGCCCTCGGTGAGGCCTGCCTCCCGCAAGCCTTTGCGGATCGCCACGAGTCGATTCTCGGCCTGCTTTGCCGGTCCCGGCACAAGCACGGCGACAACGGGCAAGTCCTTTTGGGCGCGCGCCGCAATAGGAAAAGCTGCCGCGCCACCTAAAATACCAAGAAGCTCGCGCCGCCGCATGTCCCGCCCTCGGAGCTTCACTCGATCACCTGATCCGTCTGCACGAGCACCGTCGGAGGGATCGTCAGCCCGAGCGCCCGTGCAGTCTTCAGGTTGACAACCATTTCGAACTTGGTCGGCAACTGGATCGGCATCTCCGACGGCTTTTGGCCTTTGATGATTTGGTCGACATAGCCGGCCGCACGGCGCGAGAGGTCGCCGATGTCGGCGCCATAGCTGAATAAAGCGCCGGCTCGCGCAACCTCCGCTTGCTCGCCTACCACGGCCACCTTCATCTCAGCTCCGATGCGGCAGATGTCGTTGCTCATCGCGGCGGTCATGTAGTCGCGAATCACGATCATGGCCGTGCCGCCAGCCTCGGCAAGCTTCCTGATCTGCTCTGTCACCTGCGCCGGCGTCGGCGCAGTGAGCCCCGCGCGAATCGGCTCGATACCGAGCTTGCCGGTATCCGCCATGGTCTGGTCGCCCCACGCGCTGAAGGTGGGGTCGGTCGCGTTATGCATCACTCCAAGCTTTGTCAGGCCCGGCAGAATTTCCTTCAATATCGCGATACGCTTGGCCGACATCTCCTCACCGAACGCCGAGAAGCCTGTCACGGTGCCACCGGGCCGGGCGAGGCTCTGAAACAGTTCGGGATCCCTCTGCACGGCCGGCAGCGCGATCGCGACGACCGGGATTTTCGTCTTGCGCGCCGCGGCCCGCGCTGCGGCAGGACCGGGTGCGAACAGCACGTCCACCGGCATCGCGGCGAACTCGTCGATGATCGCGTGCCCGCGTTCGACGTCGCCGTTGGCGTTGCGGACTTCGACGGTGATAGTGCGCCCTCCGACATATCCGAGGTCGGCCAAGCCCTTACGGAAGGGCAGTAAAATCGCGACGTCAATCGCAGCGCTGGCGAAACCGAGAAAGCCTATGGTCGGGATGCGGGGGGACCCTTCCTGCTGCGCCCGCGCTGCAAGCGGCCAAGTCGCAGCACCACCCACCGCCAAGCCGATAAACTCACGCCTTCGCATGGCAGCCCCCAAGGCTGGAAATGCGGCAGTGTAACCGATCAAACCCAACATCCGAAAGGTGTCCGGGACCGATACGACGAAATCTTGTTAGGTATACCGAATGCCGCATATGGTGAAAGCAAGCCCGGGAGCCTGCACGCCATCTGCGTCACGGGCACGATGATCGAGCACCTCCCGCACGGAGAATTTAGCGCAGCCCGGAGACGGCGTCGGCCGATTAATTCAGCCCCGCCGGCATAACCAGCCAGACCTACTCCGGGACCGCGACGAGCCTTCGGAAAACTTTGCGTGTATCTCCGTCTCGCCCGAAGCACCAGGAGTGGCCGGGGGCGAAATCAACCGGATCCAGTGTCCCATTGGGTCATCCGCGGGAAGAGACAACGCCAAGTCTTCTTGCTAACTTGGCCGGGATGAGCATTTCCCTGCATCCGGATACGTCGGAAGGACGAACGCTGGCGGCTTCGTCCGCGGCGGTCGCACCGCCTGTCGAGGGGGCTTCGGGACCGAAGGTCCGTGCCCGCCTGTTTGCCAAATATGTTGCGCTGTTCGTCGCGGTGGTCGGTGTAGCGCTGCTTTCCAACGGGATTTTCGAGGTTTTCTTCTACTACCGCGAGCACAAGGCCGCACTGATCCGGATTCAACACGAACAGGCCGAAGCTGCCGCCGCCAAAATAGGCCAGTTCATCAAGGAAATCGAAAGCCAGCTTGGCTGGACCACGCAGCTGCCATGGTCGGCAGGCTCTCTGCAGGACCGCCGCTTTGACGCGCTCCGGTTGCTGCGTCAGGTGCCGGCCATTACCGAATTGTCGCAGATCGATTCGACCGGCAAGGAGCGCCTGCGGGTCTCGCGCCTCGCCATGGATGTCGTCGACTCCGGCCTCGACCTCTCCAAGGACCCTAAATTCACCGAAGCGGTCGCCAACAAGGTCTATTACGGGCCGGTCTATTTCCGCCGGGAGTCGGAGCCTTACATGACGCTGTCGCTGGCCGGCACGCGCAAGGATGCCGGCGTCAGCATCGCCGAGGTCAATCTGAAGCTGATCTGGGACGTGGTTTCGCAGATCAAGGTTGGCGAGCGCGGCCATGCCTATGTCGTGGGTTCGGGGGGACGGCTGATCGCCCATCCCGACATCAGCCTGGTGCTGCGCAACACCGACATGTCGAAGCTGGTGCAGGTTCAGGCCGCCCGCGCCGGTACCGCGAACGACGCCGATGCGCTGCAAGGTTCGCTGAACATCCAGGGCCAGGAGGTGCTGACGGCATCGGCGCCGATCGCGCCCTTGGGCTGGACCATGTTCGTCGAGCTGCCGGTCAAGGAGGCCTATGCGTCGCTGTACCTGGCGTTGCAGCGGCTGGCGATCGTGTTGGCAGGCGCGTCGATCTTCGCCGTGCTGGCGGGAATTTTCCTGGCCCGGCGGATGGTCGGCCCGATCAGGGCGCTGAGCGCCGGCGCGGATCGGATTGGCAGCGGCGATTTCGCCCAGCGAATCTCCATCAAAACCGGCGACGAACTGGAAGGCCTTGCCAATCAGTTCAACGAAATGGGCGCTCGATTGCAAGAGTCTTACGCCGACCTCGAGCAGAAGGTGGATCAGCGGACCGCGGCGCTCAGCGAATCGTTGGAGCGGCAAACCGCGACCGCGGATATTCTCAAAGTCATCGCCAGCTCGCCTGACGACGTACAGCCGGTATTCCAGGCGATCGCCGAGCGGTCGAACCAGCTTGTGCATGGGCTATCGACGACCGTTCTCAGTATCATCGAAGGAAACGTCCATTTGTCGGCTTTCACGCCGACAAATCCAGAAGCCGACGCCGCGCTGTCGGCGTATTTCCCCAGGTCGCTTTCCGATTTGCCGTTCGGGGAAGGCGTCCGTCGCGGCGGAGTCGTCCGCATTCCCGATACCGAACTTGAACCCGCGCTGCGCGAGCTGGCCCGTCTGCGCGGTTATCGCAGCATGTTGTTTATTCCCTTGCTCCATGACGGAACGCCGATCGGCATGATCGGGCAAACCAGAGTTGAGCCCGGTTCCTTTGACGAAAATCATATCGAGCTGTTAAAGACGTTTGCCGACCAAGCAGTCATCGCCATTTCCAACGTCCGGCTTTTCCAGGAGGTGCAGGCGCGCACGCGGGAGCTTTCCGCTTCGCTCGACGAATTGCGGACGGCCCAGGACCGCCTCGTTCAGACCGAGAAGCTGGCTTCGCTGGGCCAACTCACCGCCGGCATCGCGCACGAGATCAAGAACCCGCTCAACTTCGTCAACAATTTCGCGGCCTTGTCGGGGGAATTGATCAACGAGTTGAACGACGTTCTGAAGCCGGCGGCGCTCGATGACAAGACGCGCGAGGAGATCGAAGAGCTCACTCACATGCTCAAGGGCAACCTTGAAAAGGTCGTGCAGCACGGCAAGCGGGCCGACTCCATCGTCAAGAACATGCTGCTGCATTCGCGCGAAGGCTCGGGCGAGCATCGGCCCGCTGATATCAACGCGATCGTGGAGGAAAGCCTCAATCTCGCCTATCACGGCGCGCGCGCCGAAACGGCCGGCTTCAACATCACGCTCAAGCGCGAGTTCGATCCGGCTGCCGGCCAGGTCGATCTCTATCCGCAAGAGATTACCCGCGTCTTTCTCAACCTGATCTCGAACGGATTCTACGCCGCGACAAAGCGCAAGGAAGCCGGCGACGAGGGGTTCGAACCCGCTCTAAGTGCAGCCACCAAGAACCTGGGTAACAAGGTGGAAATCCGGATTCGCGATAACGGCACCGGGGTTCCGCCAGAGGTGAAGGAGAAGATGTTCAATCCCTTTTTCACCACCAAGCCGGCGGGCGAAGGCACCGGCCTCGGACTGTCGATGAGCCACGACATTATCGTGAAGCAACACGGCGGTACCATCGACGTCACGACCGAGCCCGGCGCATTTACCGAATTTATCATCACGCTGCCCCGAGGCGGGGCGGCACAAGCCAATATTGGAGGCAAGAATTGAGCGTTTACATACTCGTCGTGGACGACGAGCCCGACGTCGAAGCCCTATTTCGCCAGCAGTTCCGCCGGGATCTGAAATCCGGCCGCTTCACGATGGAGTTCGCTTCGTCGGCGCCAGCGGCGCTGGAGCGTGCCGCAGAGATCAGGGATCCGTCGCTGATCCTGATCCTGTCCGACATCAACATGCCCGGCATGAGCGGGCTCGAAATGCTGCCCAAGGTGCGCGCGGAGCGGCCGGACGTACCCGTGATCATGATAACCGCCTATGGCGACGCTGATACCCGCCGCAAGGCGATCGAGAGCGGAGCCGTCGGCCTTTTGACCAAGCCCATCGATTTCGCGCTGCTGCGCCTTGAGATCGATAACCGCCTCGGTCAGGCCGCATGACCGCGACCATCCTCGTCGTCGATGACGAGCCCGATCTGGAGGCCCTGGTGCTGCAGAAATTCCGGCGGCAGATCCGCGACGGCGCAGTGGCTTTCGTATTCGCCCATGACGGCATCGAGGCTCTCGCTTCGATCGAGCAGCACCCGCATGTCGACATGGTGGTATCCGACATCAACATGCCCCGGATGGACGGGCTGTCGCTGCTGGCCAAGCTACAGGAAGCCGAGGACAAGAAATCGACTATCATCGTCTCGGCCTACGGCGACATGAGTAACATCCGCACCGCCATGAACCGTGGCGCGTTCGACTTCCTGACCAAGCCAATCGATTTCGGCGATCTCGAAATGACGATCGACAAGACCATCCGTCATGTCGAGGCAATGCGGGAGACCCGGCGCCGCCAGGCGGAGGCCGAGCGCGCGCATGCCTCGCTGTCGCGTTATTTTTCGCCGCAGATCGCCAGCCGACTCGCGGCCATCGGTGACAGCGACGGCATGGAGGTGCACTGGCGCGAGATCGCGACCATCTTCACCGACATCACCGGCTTCACCTCGCTGGTGGAGACCGTAGCGCCCGAAGTGCTGGGTGCGTTGCTCAACGAATATGTCGGTGGCATGACCGACGTCGTCTTCGCCCACGAAGGGACGGTTGCTAAGATCATCGGCGACGCGATTCAGGTGCTCTTCAACGCACCCGGTGACCAGCCCGATTATGCCCGACGCGCCATTGCTTGTGCCCACGACCTCGACATCTGGGCGCAGGCGTTCCGCGAACGGTGGAAGGAGAAGAGCGTCAGTTTCGGCGCTACGCGGATCGGCGTTCATGCCGGGCCGGCGCTGGTCGGCAACTTTGGCGGCAGCCGTTTTTTTGACTACACCGCGTACGGCGACACCATCAACGCTGCTGCGAGGCTTGAGGCCGCTAACAAGCATCTCGGCACCCGCATTTGCGTGAGCGCCGCGGCGGCCGACAGCGCCGGCAATTTTCGAGGGCGACCCGTCGGCGATATCCTGCTGCGCGGCCGTAGCGAGCCGCTTCGCGCGTTCGAACCGCTGCAAGACGCCCGGTTCAAGGCGACCGCCAACGCGCAATATGGCGAAGCGTTCGCCAAGCTCGAAGCTGGTGACGCCGCGGCGATGCCAGCCTTCGCGGCGCTGGTGGGCTCGTACGCCGACGATGCGCTGGCAGGATTTCATCTGAAGCGGTTACTGAACGGTGCTAAAGGCGCCCAGATTCAGTTAGACTAGAACCGAAGACAGCGTTTACGTCTGCTGAGACATATCGGATGCGGCATGCTCGCCTATTGCATCATCCAAGTTGGCCGAAGTTGACGAAACGGCCCCATATCCCTTCGAGGTCCACGGGGCAAACTCAGAAAGCCCGGATGACCGACCCTGAAGTCGGCTTGGCTCCCATGAGCGGACATTCCTGCGAACGGCCGCTTTGTGCCGATTTTGTTGTAAAAGTCGGCTGCAATGGATTTAGCCGTTGGGCCTTTCGTTGAGCCGCGCTCTGAAGCGCTGGCCCTGACGCATTTTACGCAACTTCGACGCTACGCTACGCGATGTGGAGAGCCTGAGCCGGTGGCGGTCGTGCGACCAGCGATGCAAATCGCCTCAGATTCTGGGCGATGGCGGCTAGACCAAACTCATCCTGGGCACCTTGCGGGCTGCGCAATCGGAGCCGACCAAGCTTCAGGATGCGCTTCAAGTGTGCGAACCTCATCTCGATCTTCTTGCGCTGACGCCGAGAGAGCTCGAAGCCCTCGGTGCCAGCGAACGACCGGGCAACGTCTCGGGCATGCTCATGGATATCGCGCGGGATCTTGCGTGATGGTTGCTTTGGGCAGCACTGCGGCTTGAGCGGGCATACATCGCAGTCGAGCTTGCTTGCACGATACAGAAGGGTCTTGCCCTCGTGCACGGTACGGCTCGTCCCAAGCCGCTTACCACCCGGGCAGTGGTAAACGTCGCCGATCGGGTCATATCGAAAGTCGCTCCGCGAGAAAGTGTCATCATCCCGCTTCGACTTATCGAACACAGGGATATGTGGCGCGATGCCCTTCTCCTCGACCAGCCAGTTCAGCATTGGAGCCGCTCCGTAAGCGGTATCCCCCACAAGTCGCTCTGGCTTGAGACCGAAGCGCTCCTCGGTTCGTTCGATCATGGTCTTTGCTGCACCGACCTCGGCCTGGCGAATGGCGCGGGAGGCCTCGACATCAACGATGACGCCGAACTTCACGTCGATGAGATAGTTGTCGGAGTACGCGAAGAATGCCGGCCCCTTGTGAGCGCCGGTCCGCTGCGCTGCCGGATCGGATGGCGAGACAAATTTCGGGATGACATCGCTCGCGGCTCCCCACGCCGGATCGTCGAGGGTTGCCAATACTCCTTCACCGCGCGGCTAGACCTGGCCGGATCGCGATCCCCGCGCCAATCGTGACCTGCGATCGAGCGCTGCTTGTTCGCGTCGGCCGCAATCAGGCTCGCATCGACTGCAAATCCCTCGCCACCAACCAGACCGGCGGCAATGCATGTCTCGACAATTCGTTCGAACACGCGGCGGAGAACATCTCGATCGCGGAAGCGCTCGTTGCGGGCGCGCGAGAACGCCGAATGATCCGGGACAGCGTCCTCGATACCGAGCTTGCAGCACCCGCGATAGGCGAGGTTCACCTGCACTTCACGGCAGATCAGCCGTTCCGAGCGGATCGCAAAGACATACCCCGCGACCAGCATCCAGATCATCAGTTCCGGATCGATCGACGGGCGCCCCATCGACGAATAGTGAGATGCTAGTTCACCGCGAAGCCAGGACAGATCGAGAGCAGCATCGATCTTCCGCACCAAATGATCTTCAGGAACCGCGTCGCCAAGACAAAACTCGTAGAACAGTTGACCTTGGTCACTCTTCAGACGGCCCATCATGGATCGACCTCGCCGAGATTCGCGTCAACACAACGGAATCACGCTTCGTGACTTGTCTCAACCGACTTTTGCAACAAAATCGGCCAAAAGCAGAAGTGCACAATCCTATTCCACCACCTTGTCGGCGCTGGCCAACAGCGTCATTGGCACAGCGATTCTGAGCATGGCAGCCGTCCTGAGATTGATCGACAGTTCGAATTTGGAGGCCTGATAAAAGGGAATTTCACCTGGGTTGGCGCCGCGCAGGATGGCGTCGATGCTGGCGGCGGCCCGCTTGTTGAGCTCGACGAGATCGAACGAGTAAGCCATCAAGCCGCCGATCTCGACCAGTTCGCGAAATGGAAGCATGGCCGGAAGGCGGGTCTGCTCGATCAAATCCACGATCAGCGTGCGGTTCGACAAGGCATCCGGACTGTCCCCGACCATTATCGCATTGGCGCCTTCGCTCGCGGCTCTGGCGATGGCGGCGCGATAACCGGCCTCGCTGGTCGGCAGATCGAGCAGGAGACTGACGACCGGGACGCCGGTCATCTCGGAAGCGGCCATCACCGCAGCGCCCTGGATGCCTTCCCACTGCGGGCGCAGGGTGAGGTAAGCCAGTTTGGTCAACGGCGGAAACACCTCACGCAACAGCGCGATCCGCTTGCCCTGAATGGAGGGACCCGTATCGACACTGACACCGGTAATGTTGCCGCCGGGCCGGGCGAGGCTCTGGATCAATCCCTGCGCGATCGGGTCGCCGGTCAATCCGACGATCGGAATCGTCGAAGTCTCGCGTTTGAACAGCGACGTACCGAATCCGACGGCGTAGATGACATCCGGCTGGCTACGCACCACCTCGGCAACAAGGGCAGCAGGACCCGACGTATTGTTTTCCTTCCCGTAGCGCTCGATCGCGAGGTTCTCTCCGACGATATGTCCGAGCCGGCGGAGTTCGTTCAGCAAGGTTCGATAGTAGCGATTTTCGCCACGCTCGACCATCAGCGCCGAGGATTCGGTAACGCTGAAAATGGCGAGCCTTCGAGCCTTCGCCGCGGGTTGCGCCGAACCTCGCGTCGCGGCGGCTACCGATAAAGCGCCCGCGATGAATTCCCGACGCTTCATGCCGCCCCCTGAATCATCCGCTGCATCGTAGGATGCCGATCGACGACTTGATAGGGGGATAGCTGCGACACGACGTCCGCCGAAGGCCGGCTCCGGCGAGAAGGTAGCGGGGGCGATGGCCTTGTGGCCTGATTTGTCGTAACCACGGTCGCTGGGGGGTGGCCGGGGCATGGGGCAAGACAACACGAGGATAGAACGAAGGCTGGCGGCGATATTGGCCGCCGACGTCGCGGGCTATTCGCGCCTTATGGGGATCGATGAGGTGGGCACGGCGCGAAGCCTGCGCGGACATCGCGCCGTCGCCGATGCGCTGATCGCCCGGCATGGCGGCCGTATCGTCAAGACCACCGGTGACGGCCTGTTGCTCGAATTTGCCTCGGTGGTCGATGCGGTGGAATGCGCAGTGGCGGTGCAAGCGGTCATAGCCGAGCGCAACCTCGGCGTCCCCAAGGATGCGCGAATGCTGTTTCGGATCGGGATCAACCTCGGCGACGTCCTGATCGAAGGTGCCGACATTCTCGGTGACGGCGTCAATGTCGCCGCACGGCTTGAAGGCATTGCCGAGCCCGGCGGCATCTGCCTTTCGGGTGCCGCCTACGATCAGGTGCGCGAGAAGGTCGCCATCGCGTTTTCGGATATGGGCGAGCAAAGCCTCAAAAACATCGCCCGTCCGGTGCGCGCCTATTCCGTGGTCCGGGACGGATCGGGCGCGGACAAGCAGGTTGGCCAAGCCATATCGGGCACGCCTCCGACCCCTCGTCTTTCGATCTTGGTGCTGCCCTTCCTCAACATTGGCGGCGATGCCGAGCAGGACTATTTCGCCGACGGCGTGACCGAGAGCCTCATCACGGACCTGTCGCGCATCAGCGGTTCGTTCGTGATCGCCCGCAACACCGCCTTTACATTCAAAGGCAAGGCGGTGGACGTCAAGCAGGTGGGGCGCGAGTTGAATGTGCGCTACGTTCTTGAAGGATCGGTGCAGCGTGGCGGCAACCGGCTTCGAGTTAATGTGCAGCTGATCGACGCCGAAGCCGGCCATCACCTCTGGGCTGAGCGTTTCGACAAGACCGTCGCCGACCTGTTCGACATGCAGGACGAAATCGTATCGAGGCTTGCAAATGCGCTGGATGCCCAGCTCGTCGCAATCGAAGCGCAGCGCGCCGAGCGGTCGCTGAATCCCGGCGCCATGGATCTAAATTTCCAGGGTAGAGCGTGGTACAACAAGGGGCCGACACCTGAATGCATGACAAGGGCGCGGACGTTCTTTCAGCGAAGCCTGACGCTGGATCCAGGGAACAGCGAGGCCATGCTCGGTCTGGCGATGGTCGACGCGACAATTGGTGCGGCGGATATGACCGACGACAGGCTGGCGTCTTTTGCCGCGGCCGAAGCAAACCTGACCAAAGTGCTGTCGCTCGCGCCGAACAACGCATCGGCCCACAGGTACCTTGGACTGGTCTTGATGTTGACGGGACGCCCGGCTCAGGGCATCGCCGAGTGCGAACGGGCCTTGGCGATCGATCGAAATTCAGCTAGTGCTCACGGCATTATAGGCTACGCCAAGTATCTGGTTGGTCGCGGCGCAGAAACCGAAGGCCACATCAACGAGGCGCTTCGCCTTTCTCCGCTGGACACAGTTGCCCACATCTGGATGCTATGGACCGGCTTGGCAAAGTCGCAGCTCAACGCCGGCGTAGAGGCGGTTGCCTGGATGCGCCGAGGACTAGAGCTCAACCGGAATTTTTCCGTCGCGCATTTCCATCTCGCTGCCGAGCTGGCCCTTCTCGGTGAGCTGGATCAGTCGAGGGCAGCGGCGCAAGCGGGCCTTGCCCTCGACCCGGACTTTACGATCCTGCGTTTCCGCGCCGGCACAGCGACTGACGATCCAGTTTATCTCGCCGGCCGCGACCGCAGCTACGAAGGCTTGCGCATCGCCGGGATTCCCCAGGGTTGAGCGGCCGGCAAGACGCGAACAGCCCGGCTCATTCGACCACATTGTCGGCAATGGCGAGCAGCGTGGCCGGCACGGCGAGGCCCAGCACTGCCGCCGTCTTCAGGTTGATTGACATTTCAAATTTGGCAGCCTGCCAATAGGGGATGTTGCCGGCATTTTGGCCGCGCAGGATCGCGTCGATGACGTTGGCCACGCGCTTGTTCAGTTCCACCAGATCGTACGAATAGGCAATCAGGCCGCCGGCGTCGACGAAATCTGGAAACGGATAGATCGCCGGAAGACCGGCCGCGCCGATCAGGCCCGCGATCAAACGGCGGTTGATCATGGCGTCGGGACTATCCCCGACCATCACGGCGTTGGCGCCCTCTCGCGCCGCTTGTGCGACGGCGTCGCGATAGGCCGCCTCACTGGTGGGGAGTTCGACCGGTATGACCGTGAGATCGAGTCCGGCCAGCTCCGCCGCCGTGCGGATGGGATCGTGAAGCTTTTCCCAATCAGCCTTCGAGCTAACCCCCTTCAACGTGATGAAAGCCAATTTCGACAGCGCCGGAAAGATTTCGCGCAACAGCTCGATGCGTTTGCCATAGATCGACGGGCCAGTATCGACGCTGACCCCGGTGATATTGCCTCCGGGTCGCGCCAGGCTCTGCACCAGCCCCATCGAAACGGGGTCGCCCGTCATGGCAACGATCGGAAGCGTCGTGGTTTCGCGTTTGAAGAGCAAGCTGCCGGGTCCAAGAGCATACACCACATCCGGATTTTGGCGCACCACCTCGGCGACCAGGGCCGCCGGCCCCGATACATTCTTCTCCCGACCATAGCGCTCGATGATGAGGTTTTCGCTCTCGACATGCCCGAGGCGCCGCAACTCCGCGAACAGGGCGCGGTAGTAGCGGTTCTCGCTTTTTTCAATCATCAGCGCCGCCGGTTCGAACAGGCTGAAAATGGCAAGGCGCCGCGAGGCGGCCGGCTGCGCTGCGGCGCGTGACATGCCGGCGGCGGAATGGCGTCGCTCATCGCCAGGTACATCTCCTGCGTAAGCGTGTTCTTCTTTTCCGGCCGCCGCATCGTGATCGTGCGGGTGGCGCCTTCGTCGGTGACGATGATTTGCTCGACCATGACGCTCCTCGCGGTGCTGGAAAATGATCCTCGGCTCGCGGTGCCCTAGTTTTTCTTTTTTGGCGGCTTTGCCGGATCGGTGGCGCGGGCGCCGCCCCAGGGATCGTATTTCTCGTCAGGCACCGTAATCCTGTCAAGCGCGGCCTTGTAAGCCTTCTCGTCGACCTTTGGGTGATTTTCGACGGGCGGACCTGAGCTCCCGTGGCTAAGGCCAATACCTTGCGCGTTGGCTGCGAAAGCGGAGGCCAACACGGCCGCGACGGCAACAACGAGCGCCTGCAGTGCGCGTCGTCTACGGATCATGTTCATCCCTCCTGCGCCGCAAACGTCTATTGTCCGGATGGTGTCCGGACGCCGTGCCAGGCGTCACGCACCTGGTGATAGTGGACCTCCGGCAGATAATCCGGCGTATTGAGATTAAGTGTACGGACATCCAGCCGGCCCACGGCACTCAGCAGCGTGTAGGACGCGATCACGCGGTCACGCTGCGCCGCGATTTGTCGAGACCGGGCGCTGGTCAGGTCCTGCTGGGCGTTGAGAACGTCGATCGTGGTGCGCTGGCCGCCGGCCGCCTCGCGGCGAACGCCCTGCAACGCAACGTCCGCCGCCTTGACCTCCGATTCGGCCGCGCTCAGCGCGACCTTGGTTCCTTCGTTGGAGACCCAGGCACTGACGACTGCTGTGCGCGCCTGGTTTCTCACCTGCTCGAGCACCAGGCGGCTTTGCGAGGCGAGTTCCTTGGCCTGCCGCGTTTGCGATGCGGCTGTACCGCCGTCATAGATCGGCACGTTAACCTGGCCCAGGATCGAGGCCTGATCGGTGCCGAACGTTCCAAGGGTCGAGTCCGACTGCTTGGAGCGGCTGGCGCTGGCCTGGACGGCGACCGTCGGCAGCAGGCTGCCTTCCGCCACCTTGATCGTGGTCTGGGTCGTGTCGACGTCATAGCCCGCGCCAAGCACGGCGGGATGCTCGTGATTGGCCGTCTCGATCGATCCCGGCATTGTCGGCGGAGAGAAGCGATCGACGGGTGTTGCCGGCGCAAGCTGTCCAGGTGGCCCACCGATCACCTGGACATACGTTGCCTTGCTGATGGCGAGCGCAACCTCAGCAGCATTGAGATCGGCGAGCCCGCGGTTGAGCCGCGCTTCGGCCTGCGCGGTATCTGTGGGCGTCACGTCACCGGCATCGAGCCGCTTCTTGGTGGTCGCCTGAATTTCCCAGAGCACGTTGACATTGGTGCGTTGCGACTCGACCAGGGCCTGATTGGCCATCACGTTCATGTAAGCAGTGACGGCGTCGAGCAGGACGCCCTGCCCGGTGTTGCGTAGCGCTTCGCGCCCCGAGAGCACCTGAAACTCCGCAACGCGGACGCTGTTAGCGGTCCTGAAGCCGTTGAAAAGGACCTGGCTGACGGTCACGCCGATGGTCCACGGACGCAGCGTCGCGCCCTGGATCGTATTGTCGGGCAGCGTGTTCCTGACGGCCTGCAAGCCGGCGCTCAGGCTGGCCACGACCTGGGGCCGGTAGCCGACGAGAGCCTGTGGGACGTTCTCGTCCGTGCCGCGCTGGCGCGCCCGATCGGCGTTGAGCTGCGGGCTCGACTGGTAGGCCTTGACCATCGCCTCGGATAGCGTTTCCGCGCGCAACGGTCCGCAAGCCAGGAGCATCGCTCCCATCACGACGGCTCTCACTGTCAGCCCGCACTCCATCACGCGCCTCGTAACGCTCCCACGCACGCCCCACCTCATTCCGCCGGCGCCAACTGAGGCTGCGCCGCAAGCCCCGGCCGCGTCCGCCGCGAGAACATCGCAATCAACGCCGGCAACGTGACCAGGATAACGATCGGCGCGAGCATCATGCCCGCCACAACGACGACCGCGAGCGGCTTCTGCACCTGCGAGCCGATGCCACTCGACAGCGCCGCGGGCAAAAGCCCGATGCCCGCGACCACGCAGGTCATCAGCACCGGACGAAGCTGCAGCTCACCGGTACGAAGGATGGCCGCGCCGCGCTCCATGCCCTCATCGATCAGCGCGTTGTACTGGGACAGGATGATGATGCCATCCATCACCGAGATGCCGAACAGCGCGATGAAGCCGATCGCCGCCGAAACGCTGAAGGGAATGCCGGTCACGAGCAGGCCCAGAATGCCGCCCAGCACGGCCATCGGGATCACGCTCATGGTGAGGATGGTGTCGACCACTGAGCCGAAATTGAACCAGATCAACATCGCGATCAGCGCGAGGCTGATCGGCACCACGATCGACAGCCGCTTGATCGCATCTTGGAGGTTGCCGAACTCGCCGACCCATTCGAGATGCGAGCCCGGCGGCAATTGCACGTTGGCCGCGACCTTCTGCTGCGCCTCCTGGATGGCGCTGCCGAGATCGCGCTCGCGCACCGAGAACTTGATCGGCAGATAGCGTTCCTGCTGCTCGCGATAGATATAGGCGGCGCCGGAGAGGACCTTGACTGTCGCGACCTCGCTCAGCGGCACCTGCGTGACGCCGTTCGGCCCCTGCGCGCCGATCCGCAAATTCTGGATCGCCTCCGCGCTGCGCCGGTACTGCGAGGCGAGCCGCACGATGATCGGGAAATGGCGGTCGCTTCCCGGCTCATAGAGATCGCCGGCGCTGTCGCCTCCGATCGCCGTCTTGATCGTCGTGTTGATGTCGCCCGGCGACAGCCCGTAGCGCGCGGCGCGGGCGCGGTCGACGTCGATCTGGATGGTCGGTTGGCCAAGCGAAGTAAAGACCGCGAGGTCCGTGATGCCCTGCACGGTCGCAAGCTGCGCCTTGATCTTGTTCGCGGTATCCGTCAGGGCCTGGAGATCGCTGCCATACAGCTTGATCGAGTTCTCGCCCTTGACGCCGGAAACAGCCTCCGAGACGTTGTCCTGGAGATATTGCGAGAAGTTGAACTCGACGCCTGGAAACTTTTCCTGAAGCTGCGCCAGCAACGTGGCGGTCAGCGAGTCCTTGTCCTCGCCATCGGGCCACTCCTTGGCGGGCTTGAGCGGCGCAAAGAATTCGGCATTGAAGAAGCCTGCCGCATCGGTGCCGTCGTCGGGCCGGCCGTGCTGCGAGACCACCGACTCGACCTCCGGCCGCTCGGCAATCAGCTTGCGCATCTGGTTGACGTAGGAGTTGCCCTCCTGGAGCGAGATGGTCGGCGGCAGGGTCGCGCGGATCCAGAGATTGCCCTCCTCCAGCTTGGGCAGGAATTCCAGGCCGAGCAGCCGCACCGCGAAGACCGTGACCAGGATCAGCACGGCACCGCCGGCCAGCACGACCCGTCCATGCGCGAGCGAGCGCCCCAGCACCGGCATGTAGAGCCGGTGCATCCATCGCATCAGGAACGTCTCGGTTTCCTCGACATGCGCCGGCAGGATGATGGCGCTGAGCGCCGGCGTCACCGTGAAGGTCGCAAGCAGGCCCCCCGCGAGCGCGTAAGCATAGGTGCGCGCCATCGGGCCGAAGATGTTGCCCTCGACGCCCGACAGCGTGAACAGCGGCAGGAAGGCGGCGATGATGATGGCGGCGGCAAAGAAGATCGAGCGCGAGACGTCGGCCGCAGCGGTCAGGATGGCATGATGCTTGATGCCCATGATGGTGTGGGCCGAGATCGACGCCTGTTCGCCGGCCGTCAGCCGTTCGGTGTGTGACAGCCGGCGGAAGATCGCCTCCACCATGATCACGGTGGCATCCACAATCAGGCCGAAATCGATCGCACCGACCGACAGCAGATTGGCGGATTCACCGCGCAGAACTAGGATGGTCACGGCAAAGAACAGCGCGAAGGGAATGGTCGCGCCCACGATCATGGCGCTGCGCAGATCACCGAGGAAGATCCACTGCAACAGCACGATCAGGCCGATACCGACCACCATGTTTTCCAGCACGGTATGGGTGGTGGTCTGAATCAGGTCCTTGCGATCGTAGATGCGCTCGATCCGCACGCCAGGCGGCAGGATCGTCGAGTTGTTGATGGAAGAGACGAGCTCCTCGACGCGGGAAATGGTCGGCGAGCTCTGCTCGCCGCGGCGCATCAGCACGATGCCCTGGACGATGTCGTCGTCCTGATCCTGGCCAGCGATGCCGAGCCGCGGCTGTTCGCCGACGGTGACCGTGGCGACGTCGCGCACCAGCACCGGCGTCCCGCCGTTCGAGACCACCATGGTACTCTCGAGCGCGTGGATCGAGCGGATCAATCCGACGCCGCGCACCACGGCGGATTGCGGCCCGATATTGACCGTGTTGCCGCCGACATTGACGTTGGCATTGCTGATGGTCTGAAGCAGCTGCGGCAGCGTCAGACCGTTCGCGACCAGCTTGTTGAAGTCGACCTGCACCTCGTAGGTCTTGGTCCGCCCTCCCCAGCCGGTAACGTCGATGACGCCGGGCACGGTGCGGAAGCGCCGTTGCAGCACCCAGTCCTGCAACGTCTTGAGATCGAGCACCGAATAGTTGGGCGGACCAACCAGCCTGTAGCGGTAGATTTCGCCGATCGGGCTCAGCGGCGAGATTTGCGGCTGGGCGTTGTTGGGCAGCGGCGGCAATTGCGAGAGCCGGTTCAAGACCTGCTGGAGCGCCTGCTCGTAGGTGTAGTCAAACGAGAACTGGAGCTTGACGTCCGACAGGCCGTACAACGAGATGGTCCGGATCACCTTCATGTTCTTGATGCCGGCGACCTGGGTCTCCAGCGGGATCGTGATGTAGCGCTCGATCTCCTCGGCCGACAGACCCGGACTTTGCGTCACGATGTCGACCATCGGCGGCGTTGGATCGGGATAGGCTTCGATGTTGAGCTGCTGGAACGCGATCAGGCCGCCGACCAGCATGGCGGCGAAGAGGCCGACCATCAGGAAGCGGCGGCTGACTGCGAAGGCGACGAGGCGTTCCATGTGATCCGGCGATCCTTCGCTAGCTGCCGGAAGCGGCGCGGTCGATGAACAGGCTTCCGCGGGTGATGATCTTTTCGCCGACCTTCAGATTGCTGCGTGCCTCGACGAGGTCGCCATTGGTCAACCCAACCTGGATTTCGCGCAGCTCGACGGAACCGTCGTCGCGCGCCACCCAGACGCGCACGCGCTCACCCTCGTAGATCAGCGCCTGCTTCGGCACGCCGACCGAGGGTCGGTTCGCGCCGGCATAGACGGTGACGTTGGCAAACATCTCCGGCTTGAGCCCACCATCCTTGCAGCGAACTCGCAGCCCCCTAGGTCTCCGCCACAAGCATCAGACATGTCGGTCAATCGAGTATTCGCCGAACGGACGTTAGCTAATTTGTTCCAATCGTATCTAGTTCACCTCGATCATGCACTCCTTTCGAGGCCCTGCTGACTTGCGGACTCTACAAGCCGCGAGCGCAACAATGCGCTTCTGAAACTTTTTAGATGCCTCTCTCGGCCAGTCAGCGCTACCCATAGATATCGATCATCTTGGGATCCAAGATCCGCAGAAGAGTCAACGCTTCGCCCTCGATCGTCCGGACGCTTTGAACCTTGACATCGAATTGCTCGATATGTCGGCGATCAAACCAATAGCTCGCGGACTCCTTCTTGACAGGTCCGACCCGGTTGACGCCTGCGAGCGATAGGCTCACGCTCGATCTCAGGTCGATATCGTCCCGAACTCTTAGACCCCCAACCATGATCCCCGGCCATTGCCACTTCGTGCCTGCCAGATCCTGTGCGATCAGGATCAAAGGCTCTCGTGTAATCCGCATGATTCTTATGCCGGTAGCAGCCAGGCTTGCTTTGAACTCTTGAGAAAGCCCGACTACAGCGTCGAGCGAAATATCTCCGATCGCTTGAAGCTTCGGCTTGATGAGGTACGGAGGAAGGATGAGATCGGAGGAATAGACGTCGGCCATCCGTTCGGCATTTCGCGAGCGCTCGTCCAAGGGACGACCGATGTCGTCGGAACGGCAAACGAACGATTGACCTCGGTGATGATGCCAATGTCCAAGCTCATGACCGGTGCTGAACCTTTTCCTGTTCGGTTTAGCTCCGTCGCTCACATAGACGATCGCCCGGTCCTTAAAGCCGATGATCTGGGCTTCGCAGCCGACGAGCCGCCTGTACAAGACTTGCACGCCGACACAATCCGCGATGGCGAGGAGGTCGATTTCCTTGGCCTCGGAAATGCCGAGTTCGACGAGGAGCTGTTCGGCCGGGCGCAAGCTATCATTCCTTCAGCTTGCCGGACTCGTCGATAAGCCCGAGTCGCAGACAAGCCTCGAGGAAGCTGTCGAGGTCGTTGTCTGATTCGATACGCCGATTGCGTGCCGCAATGGTCATGTCGCCGGTGAGGTCGACCCTTTTGGTAACGGCAGAGTGGATCTCACGCTTCTTCGCCGGGTCGAATGATAGGACCATTGCGCTGAGGGGTGCTTGAGATTCGCGCGGACGCTGCCGGGCGGCCGCGAATTTCCGGCGCTTCGCAGCAATTTCGGGAGCCTGGAAAACCGCGTCGAAACTTTCCAGCAGATCGTTCGGATCCATGCCCAAGGTGATCAGATACTCGTCTAGTTCGGATCCTTCGAGCGACAGAATCTCCTGCTGGATCTCTTCCAGGAGCTCTTCGCGAAACGAGAGTTCACGATCGGTCTCCATCACAATTTCCCTTCCTTATAGAGGGAAGCACCCCACTTCTTCATTCTCTTCCTGACAGTTTCATAGTTCGTTACGTCCCATCCGGTTTCGGCAAGGATTTCCTCCCGCGTCGCGTTGTCGTCCAGGAGGAGCAGCAGCGTTTTTGCCTCCTCGTCGTCGCAGATCCGGTAGATCTGCTCGCGGAGGAATGCGGCATCCTGGGGAGGCCCCAGATCCTGCGCGAGTTCGATCGGGTCGGGCGCAGCGGCCGACGCGGCTACGAGCCGCTTTCCCTCGATACGGCGGACCGTTGCGCTTCGGCGCCGATCGTTTGACGCAATGCTGTTCACCGCGCCCAACAGAACTTCGAATGCATCGTCTCCGGCCTTCGAATCCGGATTTAGCCAACGTGCCCGAGCGCTCTGAAGGAGGTCATCCACTTGCAAGGTGGTGCCGCGCACCTTCACCCGCGCCAAAGCGACCAGCTTCTTCCGCTGGTCCGCGGTAAGCGTCAGCAATGCCGCCGCTTTTGGGGATTGATCGGTCAATCGGCTACCTCCGAAAGCCATAGCTCGCGAATCGAGCGAAGTCGGAAATAAATTTAGCGGAATTCCGCTTCCGACTTCTCACCGGTCGCGAGCTTTAGAAGGTAGGGGCTCACTTCGAGCCGGAATACATTAGGCGAGGCGAATATGACAGCCAGGCTGACCTTTTGTCCCCTTGTCAGCGCTGACCTCACCCGCATCGACATGGCCAACGGCCGCAAGATGCTGGTCGATTACACCGAAATGCGCAATCCCGCCGACATGTCGGATGCCCGCATCGACCTGCCCGAGGTGCTCAAGGCCGACCCGCGGGCCGCCATATGAGCCTTCCCGTTGCAGCAGAAAAGAAGTTGAGCTTCTTTCTTGAGCAATTTTGCCCAGATCCGGTGGCGATCCGGAAGGCGTTGGAACGCACCCGTCTCTGCACCGAGATCGACCGGCTACCGGGTGAAACGATCTGCAAGAGGGGCGACCGTGTCCAGGGCTGTTGGCTCGTCATCGATGGCCAGGTCGAGATCCGGGCCGACGATCAGATCGTTACCTTCCGCGGGCCAGGCGAACTTTTCGGTGAGCAGGGTCTGGTGCACGTCCTGTCCGGCAAGGATGGTGCCCGGACCGCGGACGTCAAAGCGATCGGGCCCGTCAAGCTGCTGTGCATCGACGCCTCGTTTCAGGAGCGACTCGACGACCGAGAGAAGGTCATCTGGACGCCCACGCTTGCGGGCGTGATCAACCACAAACTCGAGCAGGCAACCAATATGCGCTCCGAGTTGCGCAGCCTGGCCGCGCAGCATGAACTGCTTCTCCGCCGGTTTTCGGACGGAGACGCCCTCGGCCTCGTCAAGATGGCGACCAGCGGCGAAAGACCTTCGATTCAGAACCGCCGCGCGATCGTCCTGTTCAGCGACATCGCCGGCTTCAGCATCTGGTCGGCCTCGAAGGCCACGATCGAGGTCGCCGAACACCTCCGCAAGCTCGCGGCGATCCAGATCAACGCGATACGCGGATCCGGCGGCCAGATCGACAAGCTCATGGGCGACGGCGCGATGGCCTACTGGTTCGTCGACTCCGACGACCGTGAGCGGTGCGAGCCGACGTCCGCACTCGCCTGCGTTCTGAAGATCGCGTCGGAATGCAAAGCCTACTTCGAGCAGCATCGCCTCCCACTTGGCCTGCGGATCGGGCTGCATGCGGGCGACGTCTCGTTCGGCGACTTCGGCGCGGAGAACAGGATCGCCGTCACGCTGCTTGGCGCCGCGGTCAACACAGCGGCCCGGTACGAACAGGCGAAGTCGCCTGAACTCGGCGACATCAGGATCAGCCCGACCTTGCGCGACCTGATGGTCCGGTCGGGCACCAACCCCAACACCTTCCGGGGCCCGACGAGGGTGGCAGTGAAGCACGACGTCGAACTCGACGTCTATTCCATCTGAGGAGAAGGTCATGCCCTGGAATCAAGATCGCGCTAAATCGAGAATCCGCGAGCACCTGAAGACGGTGCCCGAAGTCGATCGCCAAGTTGCGCTCGACAGCGCCGTCCTGGCTAAGCGCGGACTGTTGAGCCGCATGCCGAACCGCGAGGCGTTCGTCGTCGAAGGCGCGCACCTGTACGGCCAGCTTCTCGACTTCGAAGATCTCGTCACGGAGCATGGTCAGGAGACTGAGGCGGCACACCGCCGCCTGCTGCGCTTTCTGAACATGCACTACCGGGTCTGGGACTCCATCGTCGACGGCGACGACGGCGACCGCATCGACTATCACGGCGCCCGTCTTCACGCGGTCATCGCATCCCCGCTCGGCAACCCCGCGGCGCAGATCGAGCGCGCCGTAGCGCTTGCCCGGAAACTTACGGAAGCCGCTCGGAAGGTCGGCGACGCGCACGGTTTTCCCTCGCGTATCCGTTTCGGCATCGATCACGGCAAATGCCTCGCCATGACCACCGGCCGCGGCGCGCACGAAAAAGACACCCTTTTCCTGGGGCGGCCCGCGAACCACGCCGCCAAGCTGGTCGCTTCGAGCTCCGAGCAGGGCGTCTTCCTCACCGACACGGCCCAGAAGCGCGGCGCCGCCGGGGCAATTCAAAAGCGCGCGGGTACCATGACGCTCGACGAGGCTTACGTCGAAACCGCAGCGAGGAAATATGCCTTCGACAGTCTCGATCGAACCGCCTCGGCCGTTGCGACGGATTTCTCGGAGCCGATGTTCCGCTTCAATCGCCCGACGCTGCCGCTTTCCACCGTCAAGTTCAGCGAGTTGTCACCAGCCAACTCGATCCGCATGGGCATGGCTTCGATCTTCGCGGACATCGACGGCTTCACCAACTTTGTTGACCAGTCGATCCTGGGCGGCTCCGAAAAGATTCGCGAGGCGGTCAAGGTCGTTCACGTCATCCGCGAGGAGCTCAACTCGGTCTTGAAGGAGGATTTCGGCGGCAAGCGCGTGCGCTTCATCGGCGACTGCATCCACGGCTGTGTGGCCGAAGGCGAGCGCGCCGACGATGCGGCGAAAAGCGTGCGCGAGGCGGTGCTGTGCGCCTCCGCCATGAGGTCTTCGTTCGATCTCTGTCTGGAGACGGTGCGTTCGGACGCCGCAATCGATTTGGCGGTCGGCATCGAATACGGCCCGACCCCGTTGACCCGACTGGGCCACCGCGGCGACGAGGGCGTCCGCTGCGCCGCCAGCCGCGCCACGATCGACGCCGAACGGACGCAGCAGGCCATCGAACATGGCGGCGTGCGCCTGGGCGCGGCCGCGGCCGCCGTCGCCGACCCAGCCGTCCGCAAGCACTTCTCGGCAGGCCGGCTGATGTCATTCGACTCCGCTTCGGACCTGCTTTGGACGGCACACGCACCCGCGGTGCAGATTCTCCGTAGCGAGCCGGCGGCGCGCTCCCATGCAACGCTTCCGAAGTCGCCGCGGGGATAGTCGCCGGTCATGTCGCTCGCCGCGCTCGCACAATGCTGTCCCACATGGGCGGAATTCCGGTCAGTAGACCGTCGCGAGGCGCACCTCGATGTCGTTGCGGTGCGCGCCAGCAAGACCTTCACCAGGCTCTTCGAGCTCAAGTTGCTGCACCTCGGCAGCGACGTCAGCGTGTTCGAGCGCGAGATCGGCAAGACACTGCCGTCGTGCTGCCCCGAGCGGCATATCAACCCGGACGGCTCGTTCTGCATTGGCCTGCGTGCCGGCGAAGGCATCACGGCCGAGACCGCACCGGCGTGGTGGGACAAACTGCATGCGTTTGCGCTCTGCCAGGAGACCGCCGAGGAGACCGGTTTCTGGCCAAACGAAGCTCAACTTTCCCACGGAGAAGCAGGCGAAGTGGAGCTCGCGGCGGAGAATGCGGCTGATCAACTCGGCTTGCGCGCGATCTATCGCGAGGCCGTCGCCTTCGATACTGGGCTCATCGCGTCCGGATTGCGCAAGATCGACCCTAAGACCGGAGCGTTGCGGAACGGGCGCAGCGCGTGCGTCTGCGGGCGCGCCGATCGGCACGGACGCGTCATGCTTCGCCGGGATTGCCGTCGTAGCGGGCTCGGCTGCCCGATCGTGTTCGAACACCGGCGCCGTGCCCTGGTCGACGGATTTTGGCGTAGCCTTCGGGGCCATGTGACCTGCTGCGGCACCATGCAGGAATGCCCGCTCAGAAAGACCGACGGCAGCGCCCGTCCCGTGACCGCAGCGCAGGGGGTTACGACGTGACCTCCTTCTTTGTGCTCACCTCGGCGGAGGCCATGGCTACAGCCGAGGCCATCGAAGCACTACGGCCGCTGTCGTGGTCGGCCGCTCTGCTCGAACGCGCGGGCGAGCGCGGCGGCCTGTCCACCAACAACATGGCGACGCTGTTCGAGGTCCGCTTCGGTCGCGCGCTGCACGATTGCGGCGTCGCGCCCATCTACGAACACGGCACCGGCGTCGGCGAAACCAGCGTTGACTTCGCCTTCGAGGGTTGGAACGTCGAACTGTTGTCGTTCGACGAGACCGACGCAGCGAAGGCCTCGACCTGGGAGAACGGGCCGTTCTTCGGCAGAATGCTGACCTCCCCCAAACCGCCGACGGCCGACGAGACGTCCCTTGACGAAGCCGAAAGACGGCGACGAAGCGACTTGAGGAAGCAGAGCCCCGAAGGCGAGACGTTGAAGGCGATCGAGAAGATCGTCGGCAAAGCGCAGAACAACGCGCGGCCGTCCAAGTTTCCCGTACCCGGCGGGCCGTCGAGATCGATGCTGATCGTCGATGCCCGCGCCCATGGCAGCCCCGACCGCATCGATTGCCGTCAGATCGCTTACGGCACCGGCGCCGTGCCAGAGTGGGCCGGATACCGCTGGATCGGCGACGACGGCAGAGAGTTTCCGATCGTCGGCGCCTTTGACCCGCGCAATCCGCTGCGGGGAGCCCGGCACTTCCGCGAGCGGGTCCATTTCCTCGGCATCGTGTCCGAAGAAACCTTCGAGCGGGAGGAGCTTCAGTATTTCATCCGGTTCTACCACAATCCCTCGCTGTTCGCCTCGGAAGACGATGCGCACTCGGTGCTGAGGACCTTCCCTCTATTTCAGCCGGAAACGACGCGCGCTCGCCGGCCCGATCTCTTCTTGCACGAAGTCTTCGAGGTGCAGGGTCCGATAGTAAAATTCGGCACGGTGATCGACGGCGCAATCACGATTTGCCGCGTCCACTGCGACCTCCTCGAGGACATTCTACAGCAAGGGCTTACTGCAGGATCCCAGCAGATGGTCGATGCGTTCCATCGGCATGAGGGACTGCTGCGCAGTCTGGCGCTGGAGAAGGCCGCAAGGGGCATGACTGAGCTTGACGGCACCATCTTCCTTGCGCCCAAGGATCTGGAACTGCGCGAGAGTCATGAGGTCATGGCGCGGCCGCGATCGGCGACGGTTCGGAGGCAACCATGAGACGACTTGCGATCTTCCTGGACGGCACCTGGAATACGCTGAACAACAACACGAACGTCTGGCGGCTGAAATCCTTGACGAGCGAGACCGCGGATCAGCGCGTCTACTACTCGCAGGGCGTCGGCACCAGGCGCAGCGAGTCCGCGCGCGGCGGCGTCTCGGGATGGGGCATCGACGACGAGATTATCGAGGCCTACACGTGGCTCATTCAAAATTTCGACGATGGCGACCAGATCTTCATCTTCGGCTTCAGCCGCGGCGCCTACACGGCGCGCAGCCTGTCGGGGCTGATCTGCAAATGCGGAATCCTTCGGCTCGGCGCGCCGCTATCCATCGAGCAACTTTACGCGCGATACCGCATATACGACGCGCCGACCATCAGGTCGCTGTTGGGCAAACCGTTGCCGGCAGATGCCTCGATAGAGGAACAATGGCTCACGAAATTCTCGCGCCCCACAAAGGTCCGGTTCGTCGGCGTTTGGGACACGGTCGGGTCGCTCGGGCTCCCGCTGGCTACCGCGGCCGGCAAAGTGCGTAAGTACCACTTCCTCGACACCCACCTCCGTCTCGACAACGAGTACGCCTTCCATGCGCTCGCGCTCGACGAACATCGCAGGAATTTCGAGCCGACCCTGTGGACCAGGACCGATAGGATCGGGCACGAAGCAGCCCCGGAACGAAAGATCGACAAGGTTGAGCAACGTTGGTTCGTTGGCGCGCATGCGAACGTCGGCGGCGGCTACGCAAGCGATCCGCTGGCGCAGCGCCCCCTGAAGTGGCTGATGGACAAGGCAGGCGACTTGGGGCTCGTCTTCCGCGACCAGGTCTCAATCGACATCTCTCAGATCGCGCCGCCCATCACGGATTCTTATCGCGACTTTGCTTGGGGCCTCTATCGCTTTGTCTCGCGACCGTTCTATCGTCCTGTAGGACAGGCACCTAACAAGGGCACGCAGGCCACGACTTCGCGAATCAACGAGACGGTGGATGGATCGGTGTTCGATCGCTGGCGTGCCGACGAGACGTATCGTCCGCCAAACCTCGCCTTGTGGGCGAAGCAGAAAGGCGTCGATTCCGCCAAGCTCGCCGGCGCTGTCCGGGCCGACGATCCGAAGGTGAAAGTACCGTGACACTCGACATCCTCAGAATGGACATCACGAAGAATCTCCTTCGCAAGATGGCGAAGGAGGAACGATGCCTCTTCCTCGCACTCGGTCATGCATCTAACCAGGTGAACGCGCTCTGGAAGCTGGTGATCGTCCTCACCAACGGCGACGAGACCGATCCCGTGAAGCAGCGGCTCGAAGGCGCACAGACGCAGGTGTATGTGAGGCTCGCCATTGGCGCGATGAGGGAGGCTTGGCGGCTCGTTGAGGACCGCTTCCTGAAGAGACCACTGGGCCGCGAATTCGTTCCGCTGCTGGATGCGCCGGCGGCAGCGGCGCTTGAAAGGCTTAAGCAGCGTTTCGGCAAGCTGAACCGAATGGCGATCATCCGCAACAACTACGCTTTTCATCATCCGGAGACTGACGAGATCGATGCTGCATTCGAAAAGGCGGCGGCCGCGGAAGGAAGCGAAGAAGCGGACTGGGCGATCTATTTCAACACCGCGCTGCTGAACACGTACTTTTTCGTGTCTGATTTCGTCCTGGTCCACGGCATGGCCAATGCCTTGTCCGAAGCCGACGTGAACGAAGCGCACCGCCAACTGCTCGGCGAGATGGCGCCGGTCGCGAACGATCTGTCCGAATTTACCTTCGGGTTCGCCGCCGCCGTCTTTGGGCGACACGTTGGAGCCGAGCTGACCATGACGCTGGTGGCGAGACTGGGGGACGCACCTGACATCGACGATATCCGATACCCGTTCTTCGTCGAAACGCCGGGTCTGCGAAGCGGCTAGGGGCTAAGCAAATACTCAGAACCTTTCGGTGGTCGAAATCGACTGAGTCATCGGGCGGCAGTGACGATCGAACTTGTCTCCACCAAACGGGAGTTTTTCGGGAAACGGCCGGAGACTTTCCGCGATTTCGTCACCGGTGTTAGGAGACCGGGTGCCCAGAGACCAATTCGATTGGGGAAAAAGCCGAGATTTCCGGCCTATTCTCGGGTCTATTCAGGAGCACCGTTGAACGCCGGACTGCCTGGCTGGGGCGGCAGATATCGAACTATCAGGTGTCGGATTGGGGACGTGGCTCCCTTAAGTCGCGCGTCCATTAGTTCGACATGTTGGTGTCAAGGAGCGCCAGAAGTGAGCGCACCACTACTAGTCGCCGGCGTCCGATCGTTGTCGTGACGATACGCCCAGCTCCTATCAACTCATAAAGCTTCGTGCGTCCCAAGCTGGTCGCTTCGCATGCATCGTCAATCGTGCAGGTGAGCCGCTGGGCGAACGGCATCGTGCTCGGTTCTGCGGCATTCGGAGCGGATAAACTGACTTGTGACTGTTGCCCGCCAGCTTTCTCTCGTCGATTGTATCTCACGTGGCCCTCCTGTTCGCACAAAGCTCGCAGAAGGGTTGATTGTGCGAGGAGCAACGTCAATGCGAGCATCCGAGGGCGCGCGCGTACGACAGCGCACGTCAGCGGCGGTTTGAATATTTCCGGGCACCACATGCGACGAGGAAATTTTTCGCGAAATGCGCCAGCGACAGTGAGGCTTTGCGCCGAGGCTAGTCTGCTAATGTCGGCAGCAAATTCCCCAAGCGTTCGCCGCTGTTCACCAGCGTCTTATTCAACCATTATTCAACGAACGCGGCTGACCGCAACCTAAGTGCCTGAGTTTGCTGGCGCTCCCTAGGGGAGACGAAGGGCGACCCGGCAACGCGCTGTAATCCAAACACAAATCGGCTTTGCTACTGCGCGGACGCTACCACCGTGTGCTACCACCAAGCAACCCGGAAGTGAAAGTGTCATGCTAGAGAGGTGGGAACGGATTGACGAATATTTCCGCGAGGAGCGTATCGATCCAAGGAGTAATGACTTTTGGGCAAGTAACGCGAAACTTGGCCTGCCTTTCGAAATAATCGATCGGCACCGCAATCTCTATTCTCTGTTGGCGCTGAACGTCACCTCGCTCGATATTGAACTTGCTCTTTTCGCTTTCAATCGCGAGAGGCTCCTTGGTGAAAAGTAGCTGACCGATACATCCTCGCAGTTCCGCCCCTCCCGACTTATCAATTACAAACACGATCCCGACCAGAACGTTGTGACGTTCCTCAGCGGACCATGCCCTTTGTTCGCTCTGCGTCCCGCGTGCATCTCGAATAGCTAGCCGGGCAGGCGACTGATCGCCCAAAAAGAGGCTAGCCGCACTTGTTACGGCTTCCTTGATATTCTTCAGATTTGTGGTGACACCGGCGATAGCAGCCAGAGCGGTTGCCGCCGCAGTCCATATCGCTACTAATCGAAACCGACTGCGTTTCGGACGTTCGCGCATTGCCCCTCGCATGATGCGGCTTATGTAAAGGACGAAATCCTTTTATCAACTCGGTTGGAGACGAGCCTTTTTAAGCCACGCTACCAAAGTGCCCGTGAGTTGGCCAATACTTGCGATGATAGCCCGTCAGGTCACCGCGAACACGCCTCAGCTCAGCTTTTCCAACGGTTGAAGTCTTCGAAACACCGCGAATTCGTTCGCACCCTTTAGCGCCTTCTCATCGGCGAGAACCTTACGAATAGCAGGCAAGTTTTCTTGTACTTTCCCGATCCCCCAAGCCGCGGCGGTCAGGGCTGCGGCGCTTAGACTCAATGGGAACGCAACGTGGAAGATCCCTCCGGCCGCGACTCCAGCTCCGGTCGTAGCTGCGATTTTCCCAACATCGAGAACCATGCGCCAACTGAGGGCCGAACGCTCAGTACGCAATTCGGCCAGCTTCTTGTCATACGCAAGCATCCTCTCGCGAACGCGCTCTCGAAACCCTTGTAGATCGAGGTTGGTCGCTTCGCTCGCCATGTCTCGAACATCGGCAAATAACCGCGTCCGCTCGTCGGCGGCACTAAACATCGCTTTCGTACGAAACCTGAGCAATTCAGCGGTTGGAACTACCGCTAACCGGTCATCCGGCATGATTTCTGCGACAACCATATCGAGAATGGCGGTACGGCGCGCCCAGTATGGATCATCGTCCGTGCTGTCGACTGCAGCCCGCGCGGATTGCCCCAGTCGGTCGAGAATCGAAGAACTCGGTTCTGGCAGGACCGGGACAAGCCCTCGCTGTTCAGCGACACCCCAAAGCTTCAGAGCGGTGGCAATTCTTGCTCGTGCGATAGTAGTGAGCGTCGCGCGCGTTCCCTCACGCTGCAAGACTCCTTCGAAGAGCGGAAGCGCCGGATCATTATTTATGCTCCCGTCCGCCTGACCCTGCTCGGCGAAGGATTGAGCATCGTCGCCGGAAGCAAGGTCGACCGCCAGCCGGTCTATCGCGTCGGTCAACAGTTCATTGTTGCGCGCCAACGCGCGGTAGTAATTCAAGACCGATTGGACATTGAGCTGGTATCCGCCCATGGGCACCATACCAATCGTTAAAGTGCCGTTATCTGTTTCAGCCCGATCCCAGGAGCTGGTGACCTCAAGAACACCTGCGTCAACAAGTGGCTTACAATCGCTCATCAGGGCGTCGAAATCCGAATCGTAGGTAGACGTTTTTCCCATCGGCCTAACTCGGCCTTGGCCGGGCATGGACATGATAGGAGGCATGCCCATTGCCATTCCCATGGCGGTGCCGGGAAATAAATCTCGATCACCTTGGTCCAAGATGAATACCTTCTCATAAGTGAGCGCTGCCCGCTTTATTTCGTTGAGGTCGTAGCCGCTTTCAGTGGGAGCAATCAGCGCCTGCATTCTCTTATCCTCGACTCATGCGTGCTGATGCTACCCGAGGGGCCATCACCAAGCGATAGGCGGACAAGCGCAAAAGCTTATCGGGTAAACCGATCCCCATCCCGGATGCCTAACTTCAGATATGCGCAACGGGAATCCCTCCGATTCTGAATTGTGCGTTGTATAAATCGTAAATGGTCGTATAGGTTCTTTACAGACCCGCTCTGGAGGACCTTCGACGTGCCCACGGCTCCCCTGATCACCTACATCCGCGTTAGCACCTCGGGCCAAGGCCGCTCAGGCTTGGGCATTGAGGCCCAGCGGCAGACGCTGGCTCACTTCGCGTCCTCCGAGGGATACGAAGTCGCCCGCGAGTTCGTTGAGGTAGAAACGGGCAAGGGCTCGGACGCCCTCGACCGCAGACCGCAGCTCAAGGCCGCCTTGGCCGCTGCACGGAAGCTCAAGTGCCATGTGGGCGTGGCCAAGCTCGACCGGCTCAGCCGTGACGTCCACTTCATTTCAGGCCTGATGGCGCACAAGGTGCCTTTCGTAGTAGCTGAGCTTGGCCCCGACGTAGACCCGTTCGTGCTGCACCTCTTCGCCGCCCTGGCCGAGAAGGAGCGCGCGCTCATCTCCACCCGCACTCGGCAGGCCCTCTCGGCCGCTAAGGCTCGCGGGGTCAGCCTGGGTAACCCAAAGCTCCACGTGGCCCGCAAGGGGGCCGTGGAAGCGGTGAAGGCCGAGGCAGAGCGCTACGCGGCCAATGTGCTGCCGACCATCCGTGAGGCGCAGAAAGCCGGTGCGAGCACACTCAGGCAGCTGGCTGACGCGTTGAATGCGCGGGGTATCCCTACGGCTCGCGGTGGGCAGTGGTACGCCCAGTCGGTAGCGAACGTCCTTGAGCGGGCATAGGGAGCGGACGCGATGTCATTGCTTGGAACACTGTTGGTGTTTTTCGGCTCGGTGAGTGTGGCATTCCAAGCGAGATGGGCACCACCGATCTGCATCATCGGCGGCCTATGGCTGATCTACCGCGCGGGTTGAGACCTGCCCGGCGCCTACGAGACACCACGCGAAAACTTTGGGTCCCCTTTCCGGTTAAGGGATCCTAATCTGGCACCAAGCCCCACCCCGACTTCAAGCTTCTTCGGCTTAAGGGGCGGCGGCGGCGGAGCTTGCGACTGTCGGGTGTTCGAAGCGGTGCGCAAATTACGAGGAAAGCAACCAATTGATCAGGCGCCAACCGGCCCATCCAATGGCGCCAACCCAAGCCAGCGTGGCTCCCCCGGCGAGGCCTAGGATGGCGACTCCGAAGAAGTAGCGGCCAATATTACTGTTAGCGGGATCCGTTTGCGCAGGGCTGTGAAACATGCGCTCTTTTCCCTCAGACACGTGCATATTGGATGCTCCTCGACGCAACAAACGCGGCGGGAAAAACCGGCAAAGCCCAGGGAGTTCCTATTTTTCCCGATGGGGTAGGGCACCGAGTGTTGTGCCAGTCGTTAAGCGGTGCGGCGGCGGAGCTTGGTGGCTGCTGGATCTTCTCTCCACCGCTTCCGCGGCCTGGCGTTGAGCCTCAATGGTCCCGGAGGTAAGGTTGCCACGGACCGGCTTGTGGGGGCGCACGTGGGCATTGGCATTGCATTCTGCCTTATACTTGGCTGGATTCTGCTGGAGGTGCTTGGCTATTCGAAGACTGAGATTTTCCAGAATCTCGTTTACTGGTCCTGCTTCCTTCTGGTCTGCGCCGTCCATGAGCTTTCGAAGCGGAGGGATAAGGCAGCCATGGAGATGAACGCGCTCCGTGGGGAGATTGAGGACGCGCGTGGCGAGATCCGTCGCCTTCAGTCCGATCTGGGGGGGCTTCAGGGCTCGCAGCCCAATGCCCTCCGGCTTTCCCCCTGGTCACCCGGGAAAAGCGTCCCTAGTGTCGCCTTGGCGGCCATTGCCTTGCCGCCTTCTACGGCCGCGGGCCCACGTGAGACGGCAGTGAAGGCAGCGTCCCCCACGAGGTCGTTTGAGGCATTGTGGGGCCCCGCCCTACTGGCTCTATTTTTCCTTCTGATCAAATTCTGGCCTGAAGTCGGCGCCTTGGTTCAAAACGTGCTCCAGGGTCCCGTGCGGTGAGCTGCTGTGTACGCTTCGAGCCCTATGGGTCCCCTGTTCAACGCTAGGATTCCTCGCGGGCCCCATCGGCCTCCGCTTGCACATAGGGCCCATTGATTTCGTTGGGTATCTCCGAGGCCATCAAGGACTTAGCGGCAAGTCACCACCACCTACACAGGAAGGCGCCTAGGTATACAGCGCCCACGACCGTCAGCCTCGATGCTCGACGTGCGGAGTAATGTTCTCTCGATAGCAGTGTAAGATGAAGGCGAACGCCGCGTTCCAGCTCATGAAGCGGAAGGCCGTGCGAGCTCCGCTGCACTCCTCCCAATGCTCTGTTGAGCCGCCAGCCCCGTGTGCTGCCGCATAAGCGTAGTTGCGCAGATCTTCGAGCGTGTCTTCATTTGCCCTAACAACTACCGCGTGGGGAGCTTCCGACATGTCCCTATTCTACAGGGAGCGGCGTTGAAATCATTGTCGGATTACACCAGCCATCAATGGGTTAGCGGTCAAGCACCACCACCTACACAGGAAAGCACGGCTACCGCCCCCCCGATGGGCACCAAAGGCGGCTCCTCGCTCTCACACTCCCCCTCAACTTCAGACGTGAAGACAGAACCATCGATGCCCACATCTACCGGGACTACAGCGGTGCCCGACTTCAAGAAAGTCCGCTCATATCTCCGCACCATCCAGCAACGTGAAGCCCTCGGTGGCTTCACCAAGGCCGGGTGGTCACCTGCTGAACTTGCCGAGTTCGCCCGGCAGCATTGCCCCGCTCCAGGCAAGTCCCAGCCCTCCGCCGCCGCCTATCGATATGCAATCGAGAGAGGCGCCGATCATCCGTCCGCGGTGGAGACCCTGGCGTCCCTCCGCAACCATCATCCGACAACGAAGCTACTTGGACTGACATACTGAACTCATGCCTTTAGAGACTGCCACTTTCATCTCTGATCTTGTTACCTCCAACCCAGCCGCGTCCGACCCTCTAGCCGGTGCCGACGACCACCTCCGTCTGATCAAGGCGGCCGCGAAGAATACCCTCGCCCACACAGGGCCCCTTACGAACACCGACAACCAGCTGATCCCCACTGATGGCACCAGCACCAAGCCGGCCTATTCGTTCGCCTCAGAGCCTACCTTAGGCCTCCAGCGCACCGCGGCCGGCGTTATGTCGGTGGTGGGCGGCAGGCTCAAGGGAGCAATCCCTGTCGGCCTGCTCTGCGTGTTCCCAAAGGAGCCCTCATCGCTCGCGAAGACAACCGCGGACAAGGGCAAGGATTACGTTGAGCTGAACGGCGCGACCTACAACGTTGTGGACTATCCCGATCTGGCGAACTTCTTCGGCTACACCGGATCCACATTCACCGTGCCGGATATGTACACGACAGGACGCTTCCCAAGGTCCCGCACTGCGGCTACCGCGGCGCTCACCGCCCAGGCGAACACCGTAGGGCCTCATACGCATCCCGATGTGACCCCTACGACCGCCGCGGAGACCCAGGAACACACCCACGCGTTCTCAGGAACGACCGGCTCGATGAACCGCAACGCGTCTCACAGCCACAACATCAGCAGCTCCGGTTTGGGCACTGTTAGCGCCTACACCACATGGCGTGGGGGCTCCGGCAGCGGCGTTGGTGGCGGCGGTGCATTCGGGCCCGGTGATACCATCTCCATCGTTGCGGCGAACACGGACCACGAGCACGCCTTTAGCGGCACTACGGCTGGGCGCTCGGCTACGCACAATCACACCGTGACTGTCAGCACCCCTGCTAACACAGGCAGCACCGAGACCCGGCCAGAGGCCATCTCTTTCGTGTTCACCGTGAAGGCCTGACGTCACCTGAGGCCCGCCCAGCGATCAGCCTGGGGAAATTAGCTACCCGCTGGCAGCTATCGGCCTCCCCTCGGCCATCCTGTGGTTCATTGCGGACCTTAGGAAGCCGAGGGGGGCTAGATGTCCGAAGCCGAGGGCCCACGCCTATCACCACAACAACAGCGGTGGACCGCATCGATGATGCTCGATATCGCGGACGTGTTCTACCGGTTGCGCAAGCGGATGCCGATATCATACGCGGCCACGTTCCTCCGTATTGCTCAAAAGGAAGGGCTCACTGTGTCAGAGCTGGCGGCTCGCCGTGGCGTAAGTGGCGCTGTGATGTCCAGGCACCTTGGAGAGCTTGGGGCCCGCAACAGACAAGGCGGGGCTGGCTTAGGCCTCATCGCCGTGGTCCAGAAGATCCACGGGGACCGCAGGGAGCACCGGGTGGTCCTCACGGACAAAGGGATAGCAGTTGCGAACCAACTTCAGAGCGTCGCGAGGGGCGAGGGCCCTTGGGTTCAGCGGCTACGGAAGCGCCGTCCCCCGCAAAAACCGGTGACACCCTAAGTAGGGCACAGGGGCCCTTGGGACACCAATGGCTCTCAGGGTCGCTACGGGAATCCCTGAGGCGTTCTAGGCGCTGGTGACACAGAAGAGGCCCACCGAGACTGAAGCGAATCCTGAGGCTCCCCTGTGAATCCTAGGGGCCACCAAGTGACGGCCCTCGGGAGAGGTAACACCCACCACGTTTGTTATAATACTTGTGCTCAAACTGGAGCACTTTCAGCGGCATCTACACCACGGATGCACACAGTAGTCGGCACGGTCACACCCAGTGACCCCATGTGCCACCCGTCCCCTAATGGGGGGCCAACGTCTAATAGACTATTCTTTAGATGGTTCACCCCCATTAAACTTCCGAAAATTCCTAGATGACAAACCATATCGGCCTGCACGGGCAGTATGCCCTCGTGTCGCCGCAATACTTTGTCGATCGGTTCACCCTTCATTGGACCGAAGTATTCGACATGCCCGCCAGCGAGCCCCTGAGGAAACTCTGGCGCACTATGGCCAACACCTATCAGCAATCCATCATCGCTACCGCTCAAGATCAGCCCTCTAGGTGGCGTGTTCTCCAACCACCTACTGGCTCAGGGAAAACCATGGGCGCTGTGGTCTACTCTGGGCTCCAAGCTGAGCTTAATGCCTCTGTGGCTGCCGGTGTCATGCCGGTGGGGCTTATGATTGTAACTCGCCTCAAAGCTCAGGTTGATGAGGTTGTCTCAGACATCAACGCTTATGTTGGACGTGAGGTGGCCATCGCGGACCACACGGACCATAGGGCCACCCCAGAGCAGCTTCATGGTAGTGATATCGTGGTCATCACGCATGAGGCCTACACCAAGGCGAAGAAGACCCTCTCCGGCGTTAAAGCAGAGCGATGGGCAAGGCTTACCCATTGGCGTGGTGGAAAACGGCTTCTCACCATCGTTGATGAGGCCTTGGCCAATGTCGTAGAGCATAGCCAAGTCAAGCTCGATGATCTCTCCTTCCTGATCGGCCACATACCTCACGAGATGCGACTGGCCCATACTACCGAGGTGGAGGCCTTAGAGGTGCTCAGAGAGAACATGCTGACGCATGCGGGTATCAATGACGGTTTTCAAATCGGCACCTCGCTGGCGTGGTTGGCGGGCGAGGCCCCTGTGTCAGCCGATCTCGGTGCCCTGAGAGCAGCCATGCTCAAGCTGCCCTACGACAAACAGATTGGACGAGAAGACGAGAAGGAGCGACAACGCCTTGCACAGCGCTATGACAAGGTGCTCAGGGACGCCGAAGCGCTCCTGGACCAGCACGCCTTCATGGCCCTCTCAGGTAACCAACACTCGATGAACTCAGCGGCGCTCGCGGTGCCTCTGGAGCTACCCGGGCCTGTGGTGCTCGATGCCACTGCGGGTGTCGACCTCATGTACCAGCTAATGGAAGATCGGGCCGACATCATCCCAACGCCGCCCGGTGTTCGTGACTACAGCAACGTCACTCTTCACGTGGCCCGCACTGCGAGCATCGGTAAGACCAAGATGGAGGAGTTGGCGGCCACACGGTTTCCTCAGTTGCAGGAAAATCTCGCTGAGCGGCTATCGCCTGACCGGAGCGTGCTGTTCTGCGTCCACAAGCGGGTTGAGCATCTTGTCCCGGCGCAGGGAGACCTCGGGGTGAGAAAAGTCGCATCAGCTCATTGGGGCGCAATCGACGGCAGCAATGCTTACAAGGACTTCGACACGGCTGTAATCTTCGGCCTTCCTTTCCGGGACCGCATTTGGGGCACCAACGTGTTCTTTGCGTTCCAGGGGGTCCGCGATGACGATTGGCACGACAACCCGTCTTGGAAAGAGCACACGAACGTCAGAGAGCTGTTGCAACGCCGGCACCTCGCCACGTCCATCATCCAGGCCATGGGCCGTGTACGCCTTCGGAAGGTAATTGACGGACAAGGGCGGTGCGCGCCCACTGACGTGTTCATCGTGCTGCCCACTGGCGAGCGCGGTACGGAAATCCTTCGATACATCCGTCAAGAGCTGCCGAACATCTCGGTGCAGGATTGGGCATTGGATCTCGACGGCCCTAAGATCCGCGTCAAACGCAGCGGGTTGCCCCATGACCGCTTGGTCACCTTCATGGCCAATCGGAGCCCAGGGCGCACCTACATGAACCTCATCGGCCGCGAGTTTGGCCTGAAGCCTCACCAGCGTAAGGACCTCCAAAAGACGCTCCGTGATGAGAACCATGCCACCTCGCTGGCGCTGAAGGCACTGGGGGTCACTTATGGGTCGGAGGGCAAGGGCAAGGGGGCGAAGAGCTTTCTGGTGAAGGCAGCATAAGGGCCGAGAATGTCCTTTCGCTTAGCGACTTGGTTGCTGCCGCGCCTCGTGTGAACGATCCATCAACGAGCGGATAGCCGTTCCTTTCGCTGCCGCTTCTGGCGAGCCCTCGGCCACGTTTTCAGGTGTGCATTTCGTCGATGGAGGACTTCCACACTGGCGAGCCAGAGCTTCCCAGCCAACGCACTTGCCAGATTGGTTTCGGTATCCCGGGCCGCCGTTGTCACCGCAGGCCGCGAGCGCCATTGGCGGCATCAAGGCTTGCACGGCGAGGAGCAACAACACGGCCTTCGAGATCATTTTGGCCGCTCCACACGGGAGCCGACAAACTGCGCTATTTCGGCGGCCGAATAGACGCCCTGCGGCGTGGGGCCAGGCGGCAGCTTCAAGACCCTCACATAAACATCCTGGCCCGGTCTAATCACAGTATCGACGCTACCGGGTGAGTTGGTGGTGAAGGCTTGATTGCCTACGAAAGTTGTTGAACTGGTTCCCGGGGTGACAATCGTGGAGGCACGGCTCGCATCGGCTGCGCTGATGATCTGGAAGTGCGTCCCTCCAGCTGCTTGGGTTGTCTCTGCAGCCTTCAAGAGAACGTAGTCTTGGACGGTCGAAGAGTTGGTGTAGGCATTGCCCCGCGCTTGAATCCGCCATGTGTCGGCAGTCATCTGCTGCGCTGCCACGCCTCCGGTAAACCCCATGTCTTGATATTTGGTCCCGCAGCCACCTACCGCGAGGCACATCCCCAAAATCGCAGCCAAACGCATCAAACTCTCCCCCCAGCAGCGACTATCCAAGCGCAACTTGGGGAAGAGATCAATCAGACCTTCGCCGAACCAACGGAGTAGCAAAACTTCAGCCCTCCTCCGGCGCCATCAACGGCCGCACCAAAGGTTCCTCGGGTGCGGCCATTTTCCCAACTCGCGTTCTCACGCGCGAGACGCGCGGGCAATCATCGGCTCCAACACGTCATTGAGTATGTCGACGCCGATCCTAGGCGCGATGCGGCCCGCGAAGGTCTCCAGTGCCTCACCAGCTGCACTAACGCATGCACAGAGCCTCCACAGGGCCGCGGGCGCCCATAGTGGCAAGGAGGCCAGCCGTGCGTCCCAGCGGACCCCCGCGTTACCCAAGGCCCATCCGGTGGTGAGAGCTGTGCGGACGAACGCAGCGGCGGCGTACTTTGTGGTGATGCTAGTGATCATGATGCGTGATGCTTTCTGTGTATCCCGGCAGCGACCCTACCGGCGGTACGCACTCAACTAGAACCTTATCAGCGCTTGCGGCTTGCCCGCGCTTTGGCTTCATGGCCCGTCTTCACCTTGGACAGGTCGAGGCCAACGTATTCGATGCTAGAGACGGCATCGCGCAGCACCTGCACACCCCAGCGCTCCAGCATCTCGTTGGCCCCGTAGCCTCTACTGACTGCTGACGTAGAGCCAGAGTGCCCCAACAGTGCCTCGCGGGCTTCCACATCCACCCGGCCCCTACGCAAGGCATCCTTCACGCCGTGCCGGAATGAATGAAACACGCGGTCAGTGTCGGTGTTGCCAACCGTTGTGCGTAGGTAGCGGCCCCACCACTTGGACCACGCGGCTAAGGCTCTGCCTTGATCCGGTGCGACGGTAGGAAATAGCCAAGCGTTCTCGCCATGGCGTCTGCGCTCTTCAACGTAGTCTAGGAAGCCCAGGCGCACGAGTTGAGGATGCACCGGGATCACGCGCTCCGAGACCTTCGTCTTCACCCGTTTGCCTGTCTTCCGGTCGGCGACAATGAACAGGAGCGGCGTATTCGCTTCTTGCCTGATGTTCGACGCCTTTAGGCCAGCAAGCTCGCCCTGCCTCGCCCCGTTGAACAAGGCCAGCAGGGGAAGCCAGACACCAGCGGCCCCCTTGGCCCCGGCCGGGCTCTCCTGACGTGTGAACAGCGGCGCATCGAATATCGCTTGAAGCTCCTTGATCGCGAACGGGCCGCGGCCGGATTGCTCTTCCTCCACGCGCATCTTCTGAAACGGGTCGGACCAAGGGACATCATCAGGGATCACACCATTGTGGTGGGCCCATCCTGCAATGGCTTGCACCGCCCCTAACTGCTTGTTCACGGTACCCGAAGAGACCTTGGGCGCCTCTGGGTGCGTCCGGCCCCATTCGCTCAGCTCGGGCAGACTGGCGGTGCGCAACGCTCCACGCCGAACGTTGGGCACCAACTGAAGCGCCTCACGGAAGGACCGTGCGTGGCTCTTCTTGATTTCAGCCACAGGCAAGTCCCCGTGGAGCTGAACAAACATTTCGATTGCGCGCTTGTATTCGTGGACTGTGCCTGGGGGCCGTACCCGCTCCTTTTCCCAGCCCTCCACCGCGCTTTTGAGCGTGCCGCCTGAACCGGGGGCTGCCACAGGTCCAACCGCGAGGGCCGGTGTATCCACGGGCTCCCCTGTGTTGCGCCGTCCGATATCCTGCAGCGCCTTCACGCGGGCTGCGAGCACTGCCATCCCCAGCCGCCTGTACGAGTGGCTCTTAGGGTCTAGGTTCACTTGAAACTCTTCGAGCGTCTCCTCGATGCTGAAGCGCACGTGGGTTATATCTCCCTTGGCCAGCGCTAGCTTCGCGTCTGCCAAGTCCCCAGCTAACGCGTGCTCCCGCTTGAACACCTCGCGGTCCGACAGACCCGCCTCGGGCAGTTCGCCCACTTCGAACGGAGTGTTGAAGGCTATCCCCGCTGCAGTGAGCTGGGCCGCTACACTCTGGAAGATTGGCTCAGAACCTGTGCCCTCCTGCCGCTCCTCATCATCAACGGACAAGAGCGAGGCGTAATAGAAGTCAGCCATCCGCTTAATCAGCGCATCGGTGAGCGACGGGATTACGGGCCGTTCTTTGAGCAGGGCCTCGGCGCTGAAGAGCGTCCTATTGAAGTCTGCCAAGACGTGCGTGGCGACAACGTTCGCCTCTTTCAGCACCTTGGTGCCGAGCGACTTCTTGAGGAAGACCTGCTTGGGCTTGGCGGAGCTGAGGACACGCGCAACGGCTTCTTGGAGGCGTTTGGGCACCTTCCGTTGGACGTAGTAAGTCCCGTGTCTATCCTTGATCAGTCCCGGCATCGCGCGCATCAAAAGCTACTACTTCCTGCTACCACCTGACAGCAGACAAAGCCATGATTTGCGTGATGTTTTTGATATCTCAGCGCTTCTAGAGCCGCTGGCGCTCCCTAGGGGAATCGAACCCCTGTTTCAGCCTTGAGAGGGACAACGGTCTGGTTGCTGGTTGGAGGGGTGCCGCACACATCGGGAAACCGTTCGCCCTTGATTTTCGACTAGACCAGCCTCTTTTACCCCGCGGCTTTGAAGGCGCCATTGCGTCGCACGCTTGAACGCCGCGCAATAGCTCGCCACTAGATGGGCTTCTTTTCTGCTCAGTCTTCCAGGATATTGCTCCGGTCAACCGCCAATTGCGGTTGCCCAGCTGAAATCGTCGTGAGCGCTCAACAACTTCATTGCAACAACAGCGACGAGAACGCAGATGATTTGCAACAACGTTCTGGTCGAGAACACTCTATTGACGAGCGCCATAATGCCGCCTTTAGCGCTGGTGACCGAGTCTGATTCCAAGCTTGAGTGCCTTTTGGCGGAGTGAGCCTTCGGAGCGCTTTGTGAGCTTCGCGATTTTTGCAACGGGCGTCTTTGCTTTCGAATGAGCACGCAGCTCTTTCACGTCAGCCTTCGTGTATTCACGGCGCGCAGTTTTCTTCTTTGTAGCCGTCTTCTTTGCGTTCTTCGCCACTTTAAGCTCCTCGATTCGAGAGTGGGCGTACTAGCACAGCCGCATTGAGGGGCAACTCTCGATCAGTTGTCTCTGAACCCTGGTCCGGGCGCGCTGTCCGCAAGTGGGCCAGCTCACAGTTGGGCTTACGCAATCTGTGATAGATTGGCTTTTTGCGCACTTTTGGGGGATGGTGTGAATGCCGAAGAACATTGTGATCTTTTCCGACGGCACAGGTCAGGCCGGCGGCATCAATTTCGACGAAGCGCGGACAAACGTTTACAAGCTCTACCGCGCCGGCCGCGTCGGCCCGGACAAGAAGGTCGAACCATCCGAACAGGTCGCCTTCTACGATGCCGGTCTCGGTTCTGCGTCTGATGGCGGTCATTTCAAGATTGGCTGGATGCGATGGCTGTACAATCTCGCCAGCATGGCGACGGGCCTGGGGATCACTCGGAACATTGTCGATTGCTACGCCGCTATCATCGCCCTGTATGAGGAAGGCGATCGGATCTTCCTGATCGGTTTCAGCCGGGGCGCCTACACGGTCCGATCGGTTGCCGGGGTCATGACGCATTGCGGCGTCCCGCGCCATATGCCCGATGGCTCGCCCTTGCGCCGCGATCCAAAGAGCATCCACAAGCTGGCCGAGCATGCGGTCAAGGATGTCTATCAATTTTGTCCATCCTACTCGCGTAAGATTCTTGGATACCGGCGGTTCCTGCTGGAGACTCGAGATGCAATCGCTGCACAATTTAGACGGCAGTACGGCAGTACAACCACCGTCAACGGCGCCGAGCACGCGAACGTCTTCCCCTACTTCATCGGCGTGTTCGATACTGTCGCCGCCCTCGGCCATAAATATCTGGGCGCGGCGCTCGTGACCGCCGGCATTGCGCTACTGATCGGGTTGCACTGGCTCGGTGGCTTCCTTCAGCCGGTCTTTCCATGGGCCGGATGGGTGGCCTGGATTCTGAGCTACCTCGGCATCGCCATAGCGCTGATTGCTTTTCTCATGAACTATCTGAAGATCGCGCCATCCTTGCCCGGCTATGGATTATGGAAGCGCCTCCAAACCGTGCATTTCGCCCCGCCGAAGCACAAATTCTACGACACTAGCCTCAATCCCAACGTGGGCTACGCCAAACATGCGATCTCGATCGACGAGAACCGCGCCGATTTCAAGCGGGTCGGCTGGTCGCCCACAGCCGAGAAGCAGGACCAACGAGACGCGCACGGTAATCTTTACTTCGAACAGGTCTGGTTTCCGGGCGTGCACGCCGATGTCGGTGGCGGCTATATCGAGAACGAGGCTCGGCTCTCAGACGTCGCGCTCAATTGGTTGCTCGCCGGAGCTTCGCTCATTCCGGGCGGCCTGAAACACGACGGCAGTGTCCTACGGCTGTCACCCGATCCTACCGGCCCCCAGCACAATGAGCAGGCGGGTGGCTTCCTCAAGGCGGCAGTTCGCGATCTTCCCATCGATCCCGAGACTGAGGAGTCGAGATCACCGATGCATAAATCGGTCTATCAGCGCTTCGAAGCAGGATCGGTTCTGCTCTACGACCGCAAGGCCGCCTATAGGCCGGACAACATGCGGATTCACGTCGACTTCAAACATTACTTCGACGGAAGCTCTGCGCAATTGCCCCAATGCGTCGCCGATGACATAGAACAGAAGTGGGAAAATGCCGGCTATGTCGGGCGGCTCTGACCCAGAAACAACAAGGAAGCGGTTCTGTCGGCCACTCTTCGAGTCGCCTTGGCCTCCGACGTGACTAGTAGAGTAGTTCACAATACCGCGAGTGGACTCGCCGGCCGGCCGCTAAAAACACCGTTTGAAAAACCGTTTTAGTTCGGTCGTCTCAAACGGTTCGCGAGGGTAAGTCATTGAAAGAGTTGGTGGGCGCACCAAGGCTCGAACCTGGGACCCGCTGATTAAGAATCAGCTGCTCTGAAACCGTCGCCGGTGGATTTACCCTGAATCGGCAGCGCCAGGCTGGCTCGAAGCTGGACCTCGGCGACAGCCTGGTCCGGAGACAAGCCGTCCGGAGGCTCCTGCCTCGCGATGTCCAACGCGCGCTCCCGGGCGTGAGGGTCGGCCCGCTCCTTTGCCCAGCCGTGCTCCTCGCATTCGTGGATGGCGCCCAGTTCCTGCAGCACGCTGAGCGCCCATCCGCGCAGCGTTCGGATCGCCGGTCGTCTTTCCTTCGTCATCAGCATCGAGCTTGCTCCTGCCGGGACGAATCCTTCGCCCGTCTTCTCGTTCCCGGCGGTTAGCACGCAGCAGGGATTCGCAATCGGCAGGGCTGAGGTTTGTCCCCGTGTTCCGCGGCGCTGTGCACAGCGCCACCTTCCGGTGCCGGCATGAGGCGCGGCCCAATGCCGTGCAGGCTGTTCGGCATTGCTATCCCGACGGCGGAAGGTGTAATTGCACTCGCGGGTACCCTGAAGTGGCAGGAGGGGTGCATGAGTAATTGGCTGGTTGTTCTAAAAGGGACAAGCTTGGCGAAGCGGACCCGAGCGCGCCGTGCTGCGCAGTACGTTCGAATGTCGAGGGAGCTCCAGCGCTACTCGCTCGCGAACCAGATGGCGGCTAGTGCAACCTATGCCGAGGCGAACACGCTCACGATCGTCCGCACATATCGCGGTGAAGGCCGGAGCGGGCTCCGGATCAAGGGACGGCCTGGTCTGATCGAACTGATCGAAGACGTTCAGTCGGGCCGAGCCGATTTCGACCACATCCTCGTCTACGACATCAGTCGCTGGGGTCGGTTCCAGGATGCGACGAGAGTGCCTACTACGAATTCCTGTGCAAGCGGAACGGCGTCCAGGTCGAATACTGCGCGGAGATCTTCAAGAACGACGGCACCTTTGTTTCCGGGATCGCGAAAAGCCTGAAGCGCGGCATGGCCGCCGAGTGGAGCGGGGAGCTCTCCGTCAAGGTGCACGCCGGACACTGCCGGGTCGCGAGCCTTGGATACCGCGTTGGCGCTCCCGTCGGCTACGGCCTCCGACGCTTGATGGTCGACGAAAGCCAGCATCCGAAGGCCTTTCTCGAAAAGGGGCAATTCAAGGCTCTGCAATCGGATCGCGTTCGGCTGCAACACGGCTCGACCGAAGAGGCCGCCGTGATCCGGGAAATCTTCGATCAGTTCGTCAACTGCCGGAAATCCTACAGCGACATCAGTCGCCAACTGAACGACGCGGGCATCGCCAATCACAACCGTCGGCCCTGGACCGACGGTATGATACCCACCATTCTCGGGAACGAGAACTACATCGGCAACACCGTCTACAATCGCACCTCAAGACGCTTGGGCCAGAAGCTGGTCAAGAATCCGGATAACGCTTGGGTCCGTGGCGCTGCGGTGATCGAGCCTATTGTGGACCAGGGCGCCTTCGCTCGCGCCCAGAAGCTGCTGGCCGAGCGCCGCGTGGAGATTCCGGAAGAAGAGATGCTGTTGCGCCTTCGTCTGACGCTCCGCCGGCGCGGTGAGCTCAACTCGCACATCATCAATACGACGCTGGGTCTCAATCACGTCTCCTCGTACGTGAAGCACTTCGGTTCGCTGCGGAAGGCCTATTCGCTGATCGGATACGTGTCGCCGCGCGACTGCGACTGGATCGATACCCGGGAGTTTTGGGCCGCCGAACAAGCAAGGCATGCCAGCGAACTCGCGGAGGCGCTGCGTGCCGACCTTGGCCTCCAGGTCGATCTTGTTCCGGACGGTATAGGGCTTGATGTCGGAGGCACGCGCGCGGTTTCGTTTCTCGTCGCGCGACGACTGGCGCATCGTGGAAAGGATCACGCTACGCAATGGAAAGCCTACCGAAGGAAGATCTCATCCGGCCTTCTCGCCGTGATGCGGTTGGATGTGGCGAATCGGGGGATCGAGGACTACGTGCTGTTGCCTGCCCCGCTGAGTTCGGGACGCTACGTCTGGCTCTCATCTGATTCCCTTCGTCGGCGTCGGGGCGCGCTTTACGAGGAAAAGGGGGCATTGTTCTGTGCCATTAAGGCAACGCTGGCAAAAACCAACCGTGCCGCCCCAACCAGCTCAGAACCGTCGAAAAAGCGATCGAAATCAGGCCGGCCCAAAGCCAGGGGCTTCGACGGGCGGCGCTCACGGTCCGGAGATACAAAACCGCTCCGATGAGCGTGCCGTAGTTCCTTCGGAAGTCACCATTCAATTTCGCAATCTTCGACAATTCCGAGGATGTATCGACGTCATTTGCCATCGGGCTGGCTCCTTCGTCTTACTAGGACCAGCGTCTTATGAACCACTGTTTTGCCCGACGGAGCAAGTAATATTTCGTCTTATCAGAAATAACATGATCGCAGTGGAACTTGGCCGGAAGCTTTAGAATTCTCAGATCCGGCCGCAGTCCAGGCACCTGCTTGGTTATGAATTGCTACGCTGCTTCGCGGTACCCCTCTTCGCTCCGCTTCTTGTTGATGAGGTTCAACAACTGCGCGGTGGCCCGCGCATCGCATAAGGCTCGATGATGATTGTCGAGCGAGATGCCATATATCTCGCAAAGCTTCCCAAGTCCGTAGGACTTGTGTCCCGGATAGCGCCGCCGCATTCCGGCGCACGTGCAGAGCTTCGGGAATCTGAAGCGCCGCGCAATCCTTTCGAATTCGTAGGCCATGAAACCATAGTCGAAGCTGACATTATGGGCGACGAAAATGCCGTCCCCCATGAACTCCATGAATCCGTCCGCCACCTCCGCGAACAAAGGTGCGTCCCGAACCATTTCGTTCGTGATGCCGGTCAGCTGAACGATCTTTGCGGGAATGGAACGTTGAGGATTGATGAGAGAATGCCACTCGTCGACGACACAGTGATTGCGAACCTTCACCGCGCCGATCTCGGTGATGCGATCGCCATTCGACCAGGAGCCGGTCGTCTCGATATCGATCACCACGTAGTCCTGCTGGGGGTCGAAACGATAATCCACCCGACCGATCTCGGCGATGATGCCGGCCGCGCCGAGCTGGCGGAGACGGGTCAGCTGGTTGCGGCGGATCACGTCCCCCTCGGCCTTGACCTCCATGAAGGACGCTTTGCGGTCCTGCACCAGCATCAGGTCGGGGAAACCGTCCCGCATGCCGCGGAAATCGTCGCACATGCTGCGGATGATGCTGGCTATGGCCGTCGGATCGCATCCCTCGAGCAGCGCGCGGAGCGCCTCGACTTGCACGTGATCCCAACTGAATATCCCATTCGGGCGGCCCCATTTTGCTGCGACGGTGCGGAGGATCAACGGAAGAGAAGCTCCGGATGCGATGGCGGCCAGTTTCTCGTCGATCGGCACGGCGAAGAGCCGACGGAAGCTGCGGTCCTTCAGGCAATGGGGTAGCCAGTCGAACCCGCTGGGCATCCGGGTGCTCTCGAAGAGCTCGTCCCAGAAGAGAAGGCCGAAGAGGGTGTGCCACAGCACATTCTCGGTGAAGAATACCTTGGTGCCTTCGCGCCGCAGAACGCCGGCGACGCCTGCTTCTGGATTGCCGCGATGGGTATCGTCGACAGTGATCGTTCGCCCGGACCGCAGCAGTTCGGTGTAGACGCCTGCGCGCCTCCCTCCGAACTTGCGGGCGTAAAAGTCAGTTGCGAAAACGTGCTCCCCGTCGCTGGCGGGATCATCGATCATCCGCTGCAGCAGCTCTTCGGCTCCGGTGCGATCCCCGGTATTGTAAAGCAGGCGAACCAGACGCTCGTTGCAGTCCGGCGAGCACCCCGCGCGGTAGAGCTGACGCGCAAGATCGCTCTCGCCCGCTTTCTCGAAGAAAAATCCGGTCTGATGAGCCGCTCGGCTGCGCAGGTCGTTGGCGTACTGTGTCCCGCAGGCAGGCCCGGACAGCACGTCGATGGCGGCCCGCCTGTGGACAGGCTCCGATCCGTCCTCAAGGCTGTCGAGAATCTGGCTGTAGTGGAACGAGGCAAGCGCCTCCTCGGCATCGGTGAAGCGTGCGCTGAACGCGGTCTCGCGATTAGTGCGGAGGATACCCAGGTCCCGCAGCGCAAAGTTCTTGAGGTTCACCTCGGTCTTGCCGAAGTAGAGATAAAGCAGGAATTCGATCGGCCGGGTGCCGTCGAGAGCGATGAATTTCCTGGCGCTGCAGTGCTGCGCGGCCGTCGAGAAGGGGATCTGCTCGAGATAATAGTCGATGAACTTGGCTTTGGCCCAAGACTTGCGGACGTCTTTACGCCCAGCCGCCTGTGCCCCCGTGAAGAGGACATCCTTGGGAAGACACGCGACGAACCCGGCATAGTCGACTTCGCCGAGCACCCGGGCATGACCGACCATCATCAGATCCGACGTCGCCTGCTCGATATCGTCGATCTCGGGGTACTCGAACAGGGACCGATTGAATATCGCACCACGCCGATTGATCATGCGGATCAACAGGCATCGGGCATCTCTCGAGAGGCCCTCGAAGCGCGCTATGAACGCGTGATGATCCGGGCCAAGAACGGGTTCGTACGTTCGCTGCACGAACCCGAGCATTTCGGCGAAATGGTCGAGATAATAGTAGACGGGCAGTTGCGGCAGTTTAGCCAAGCGGACCTTCGCGGTGGGAATCGTTTGTTCTATTTTTGTTCGAATGATATGGGTGAAGTCAAGCGGAGACGATGAGCTGTATCAGCCCCCGTGTCATTTCGCGGAATGTGTGTGGCTCGCAAAGCCGGAGTCTGGCTTAGCGATGCAGAGCCACTTCTCACTGTCGCTGCCGACTAACGGCCGCGATGCACAAGGCCCGGTATCGATTTTCGTAAAATTTAGCGGATGCGGCCCGCGCCACGATTCAAGCCGTCTTTGGAAAATCTACTTAGGATTGGTCGCGCGACATTAGCCGACGAACGAGTGCCTGCTGGAGCTAGCGACGGGCACCACAGCCAGCCCCGAGGGATGAATGATACGCACAGTCGTGTTCTTCTTTGCCGCGCTCTGCGTTTCCGGCGGCCTAGCGGCGGCAGCATGCGCTTCGGAAGCGAATGCCCCGCGCTGTCAGCAGTTCGCCGAAACCCGACTGTGCGGCGAACCAGCATTGGAGTTGCCGGCGCAGGTCGTGGCAGAGGTTCGCGACCTTGCTGACCAATGCAAGGAAGTCGGCGGCAAGCCTCTTTTCGGCCCAGCAGTTGAACACGGTCGACTGACAAGCGGTCCCGAGTTCTGGACCGTTGATGAGGTTACGCTTGAGTGCGAGGGCGCCTGGGGTCTGTTTTCGAATGCTCACGGCTGGAATTCGGCAATCTTCGTCACCCCGTCAGGGGGAGCGATCAAGCGTTTCGCGGTGCTGGGCTTCGGGATCAAGTCGGAGCCCGGCGCAGATTCGTCAAAACTGTGGGCGGCCGTGGCCGGCGCGAATTGCGGTCAGATGCACGCTCGCAGCACCGCCGAGATGATCGGCTGTGAACGCGAGCTCTTGTGGCGCGCGGACTCTCAACGGTTGGACTTCGCATCCCTGTCTCAAGCCCGCTTCACGACTGCTTCCACGCAAGAAAACCCGCCTGCGCCTGCGGCCCCAAAGGCGGACAATGTTGCACAATTGCGTCTCGCGGCGCTCTCCCCTGCGGGGCCTGTAACGCGCGTCTACACAAAAATCAATGACGTTCGTGCAGATCGATACGGGATCTGCAAGGTCGTTCAACGAAGCGGCACCAGCGATAATCCGGTTCTGGAAGAGCGTTGCCCGCCGGGTCCGGATGGCTGGACCGTGAGCATGTTCTCTGCTGATGCTCGCGAGTATGTGCACTTCGGGCGCACGGCTAAGGGCGGCAAAACCGTCTCCGATGCATTGGAAGGGGCGTTCGCCGAGCCAAACAATGTAATTGAATGGAGAGTTCTCAACGGCAAGCCCTTCGCCGCGATCCATAGATACTTCCTCGACAATCGTCAGGTGCTGACGATCCACCGATTACAAGCTGACAAGACCTCTTGTGTGGCTGCGCTCGTCACCGTCCGCAAAGGCGTGGATGCAAACGACCAGGCCATAAAGATTGCGGACAGGCTCGGAACCGAATTTCAATGCAGCCGCGATCCACTCGTAGTGGGTTGAGGCGAGATGCCGCTTACTTCTGCGACACCCCTTAAACGAACTTGCCCTGAGAAGCCCCTCTGACGCAATGTCGCGGTTTCGATCGGAGTAGAACTTCGGCTCGCCCCAAGTGGCCTTGGGCTTGCGAGCCGGCGTGGTTAGTTTCGCCTTTCGGGCTCACCACGGTGTCCAACTTCTTAGAGATCGGCTAGAGACCGTGCGTGAGCAGCCGGTGCCCGCCCTCAGTATCGATTACTGGGCGCTACCTCATATGTGAGGTGCCGCTATTGGGTGCCGCTAACGCCGTGCTTGCTGGCGCTGCCTAGGGGAATCAAACCCCTGTTTCAGCCTTGAGAGGGTAAATTCGATCCGCTTGATGATTCTTGTGAGGAGAGCTCTGCGATAGGACTTTGGGATATCAAGCCGGGCTCGGCTGCATGAGCAGGCGCTGCTGCACCAGTTTCGCCCCAGAAACGACCCTGCCGAAGCGCAACGAACCCGACCCGATTCAAACAAAACCTCAGCAAAATCAGCAAAGCCGATCGTTATCCCGCCGCTCATAACGGTCTGGTTGCATGTTCGAGTCCACTGACCGACCAGAGGAATCCGCGGCCCCACGAGGCGAGGGTCGGTTCGCCGCACCAGTTACGCGCCTATCTTGAATCCCGAGGGCGGCGGACAAATGTCCGCCGGGGTATCCTGTTCGTACGCCAAAGAAGCCAAATTCCCTACGCGCAGTGAGGAATGCTTCCCGCCTGTACCTTTATCCGTTCATTTTGCTTGGCCAACTTCGCTCAAAAAGCCAGAAGTGGCGAGGCATTATGCGTTTGCGTCCCCAGAGCATGCAGCCACCCTATTCTTCGACCGAGGTCGCGACAGCGATTGGCGTCTCTCTAGACACGTTCTATCGCACGCGCCGCCTCAGGCACGAGCGCGATGGCTTGCCTTCGCCGATCAGCGAGCGAGGACCGCTGAAATGGGAACGCACCGGCTTCGATGCTTGGCTTACCCGACACCATCCTATGCGCCCAAAGACGATCGCTAATGACGCATTCGCGCCACCGCCGACAGCAAGCGACGAGGAACACCGCGAGCGCCTGCACAGAGCCTACGGCCAGCACAGCGCTTGACAGACTAGATCGCGCTAGATTCCAATGGGTGCCATCTCCTACTGGCACTGAGGCTCTTTATGGCCGATCCCAAATTTCCCCATGTGAAGTGGCGTGATGGCCGTCCTCGCTCGTCGCACGGCGCTTATGCCAGGGCACTCGGCTTTGTCGACGCCGACTTGCGCCATCCGCCGTACGATGGAAAAGGACGTCCCGTCGGTGCGTGGTTCAATCTCCAAGAAGCCTCAGACTTTTCAGACAAACGAAAGTCGGAAATCGAGGCGGCTCGCCGTGCCGGCAAGCTGCCGAAGAAAATTACGATCCGGAAGCGTTCTACGATCGAAGATCTTTTGGACGATTGGAGCAAGTCGGTGGAGTTCAAGGCGTTGTCGTCCGCCTCGCAATCTTCTTATCGCAAATGTATCTCCGCTATCTTGTACCGACCGCAATCACGCGAATCCGCGGCAAAGATGCGTGCCGAAATCCGTGCCGCCAAGCTGCTCGGCGTAGCCGAGCCCGCACGAGAACTCGAGCCGATTGCGACTGCCACTCCGACGTCAATCGGCAAACCGGAGTTCCGCGCCTTCTATAACTATGCAAAATCGGCTCGCGGCCATCATATGGCGCTATCGATGATAGCCACGCTCTCAGCGGCATTCAGTTGGGGACAGGAAAGCGTCTTGTGGCGTCTCGGACCCAACCCGCGAGAAGGCATGGAATTCGATCATCCAGAGGGACGTATCGTACAGGTTGCGATGTCCGAATTTTCCGCGTGGGTCGCAGCGGCCGATGCGATCGAACGGCCTTCGGTCGGGGACAGCTTCCATCTGGCTTTGTTCACGGGGCAGCGCCAGACTGACCGTCTAATGATGCGCAACGAGAGCGACGTCGAGGGCCGGCACGCGTTTCGGCAGAGCAAGACTGGTGAGCTTGTCGACATCAAGGAGGCGCCACAACTCAGCGCACGACTAAATGCCTCGCGTGCACGAATAAAGGAACTCAAGCTTCGGCTTCAGCTGGATAAGGTGCCACCCGAGCTCGTGGTCAACGAGGACAATGGTGAGCCTTATGACGAGAGTACCTATCGCCATTGGGTGTCGACGGCACGGGCCGTCGCTATCTTCGGCTTTCTCGCGCGCGACAACGCGCGCCAGGCAATTGTCCGTGCAGAGCGACTGAACGCCGAACTGATTAAAAACGTCGACAAGCTGTTCGCCCCCTTTCCTCTCGATGAGGAGAATAAGGCGCAGCGCGCTCGAGCGGTCGATCAGCGCAAGGGCGCATTATCGGAATGGCTGGATGCGCAGACCACACGCGACAGCAATGGGCATGAGACAGCATGGCGTCTAAAGCCTTGTCCCGCGCTGATGTTCGTCAACGGCGCCGGCGAACTCGACCAAAAGCACGACCAAGACCTCCGTGATACCTGCGTCATGCTTCTCGATCGGGCTGGCTGCGACTTGCTGACGATCTGCGACATCACTGGGCATTCATACCGAAGTGCGCAGACCATCGTGAAGCACTACCGCGCCCGCAATGCGGCTCGCGCCGATTCCGGTATCGACAGGCTTGAATTGCAGGTGCGGAAGGAAGGCATGAAGAGCTGAACGCAGACCGGTGGGTCTCGTGCTACAGTGATGGATGGGCTTCGGTCCCAATTATCCGACTCGTCGCACGGCGTGCGACGTACGACCATTAAAAGCGTCGCACGAGACCCGGTTTGTTCTGCCTAGGAATTTAAAAAAGCCCTTGCGGGCCAATATCTTAGGATGGTGGGCGCACCAGGGCTCGAACCTGGGACCCGCTGATTAAGAGTCAGCTGCTCTACCAACTGAGCTATGCGCCCGAAAGGCGGTTAAAGCCTTGCGAGGCCGGTCGTTTAGCAAAGCGATCCGGGTCTGGCAAGCGATGGCACGTAAGTTTTCCAAGGCTATGACAAGGGTATGCCAAGGGCGTGCCCACCTCCCCAAAAAAGCGAAAAGCCGCTGGATTCCAGCGGCTTCGCCAAGGGTGACCGGAGCAATCCTTGCAGGCTCAGAGCCGGCCCTCGCGGTCCCGGTCCGGGCCGCCGTCGCGGTCGAAACGGTCACGGTGGAAATGGTCCATGCCGCGCTCCATCATGCGGTCCATGCCACCCTCCATGAAGTGGCGGCGCGGGCCGTCTTCGCCGCCGCCGAACGGGCCGCGGTGGCGGGTCAGCACGGCGAGGCGCCGCTTCTGGCCCTCGTCCAGGGTCTTGTAGAGCGGATCGGCGGCATCGGCGATCTTCTTTAGGGCCGCCGACGTCGCCCCCATGTCCTCGGCGCGCTGGCGTAGGCGGGCGACCGGATCCTCCGGCCTGTCGGCATCCTTGTTGGCGTCTCTATTCGCGTCCCTGCCGGCATCGCCGGGACCGGCATTCATCCGCGCATTGGCGCGGTCGATGCGCAGCTTGGCGAAGTCGCGCACGGCGGCCTCGACCGGCGGCCACAGCTTTTCCTGGTCGGCGTTGAGCTTCAGCCCGGCATGGACGGCGGCGATCCGCGCGTCGACCATGGCGGCGCGATCTTCCGGGTTCATCCGGATGTGGCGCATGTGCTCGTGCATCCACGGGCGATGATAGTGGGCATAGACCGCGCCCGAGCCGGCGATGCTGAGCACGGCGATGGCGGCGATGGTGAACTTCCTCATGCGAACTCTCCTCTGGAAGGATGCCGTGAGGATGGGCGCAGCGCAGCTTACGTGCAACTTACAAGTTGGACAGGGAGCGCTTTCTTTCGAAGATACAACGCTCCTGAATTTTCATTCAGTCGCAATCGGAAATCATTCGCAACAAAAGGGGCTCCGCGCCCGGCACGGAAGCCCCCATTCATCGTCCGTTCAAATCAGTTCGTCGTGCTCTTCGCTTCCTTTTGGAACTCGTCGATCAACGGTTGGCCGATGCGGCCTGCGGCGTCCTTGTAGACCGGCTCCATGGCCTTGCGCATCGCCTCGTCCTGCTCCGGCGTGAGCTTGATGATCTCGCTCTTGCCGCTCTTCCTGATCTCGGCGAGCGCGTCCTCGTTCTCCTTCTGCGACTGCGTATTGTTGAAGTCGGTTGCTTCCTTCATCGCCTTTGTCAGCTGGTCGCGGATGTCGGCCGGCAAATCGTCCCAGAACTTCTTGTTCACGATCACGACGTAGCCGATATAGCCGTGGTTGCTCTCGGTGATGTACTTCTGCACCTCGTGCATCTTCTGGGTATAGATGTTCGACCAGGTGTTCTCCTGCCCGTCGACCACGCCGGTCTGCAGCGCCTGGTAGACTTCGCCGAACGCCATCACCTGCGGCAGCGAGCCAAGCGCCTTGAACTGGGCCTGGAGCACGCGCGAGGACTGGATGCGGAACTTGACGCCCTGATAGTCGGCCGGCGTCACCAGCTTCTTGTTGGCGCTCATCTCCTTGAAGCCGTTGTCCCAATAGGCAAGGCCGGTGATGCCCTTCGGTTCGAGCAGCTTGAGCAGCCTCGCGCCGAGCGGACCTTCCGTCACCTTCCGCAGCGTCTTCAGATCAGGGAGGATGTAAGGGAGATCGAATACCTCGAACTCACGGATGCCGAGCGGGCCGAACTTGGAGTTGGACGGCGCCAGCATTTGCACGCTGCCGAGCTGGAGCGCCTCGAGTTCTTCCTTGTCCTTGTAGAGCGTCGAGTTCGGATAGATCTCAACCTTGACCTTGCCGCCGGTGTACTTCTCGGCGAGCTCCTTGAATTTCTCCGACGCCTTGCCCTTCGGCGTGTCGGTGGCCACAACGTGGCTGAACTTGATGATGATGGGCGCTTGGGCCGATGCCGGCCCGGTCAAGCCAAGAGCCAGGACCGCCATGGACGCAGCGATCGCGAAGGTACGCATAATCTCTCCCTTTGTTATTTGGGCCACTCCTCGCGCGGGTGGCCGATCCTTATGCAGGTTGCATCAATAGCGGCTGGGAGGCGGAGCCGCTATTGGCCCTTAGCAGGGCAGGTATTCATCATGAATACCGCTGCGCTGCCTCGCCCGCTTGCGGGAGAGGCATGAGGCCAACAGTACCTCCAGGTCGGGACACGCCCCGCGTGGAGAGAACTCTCACCGGCAACGCCTGGGACGATGCGTCGCATCACCCAGGCGTGTCGCCCTCTCCCCCAAGCGGGAGAGGCGAAGTTAAGTCAGCTCGCCGCCGCGGTCGTCACGGTGTCGCGCTGGCGTTTCATGACGATCTTGTTGAGCGCGCCGAGATAGGCCTTTGCCGAGGCCACCAGCGTATCCGGATCCGCCGCGCGCGCGGTCATCGCACGTCCCTCATGCGACAGCCGCACCGAGACTTCGGCCTGCGCGTCGGTGCCCTGCGTCACTGCGTGGACCTGGTACAGCTCGAGCTTGGCTTCGTGCGGCACCAGGCGCTTGATGCAGTTGAACACCGCGTCGACCGGACCGTTGCCCTCAGCCTCCTCGATCTTGATCTGACCGTCGACGTCGAGCTTCATGGTCGCGCGCTGCGGGCCATGGGTGCCGGCGATCACGGTCAGCGAGGTCAGCTTGATGCGGTCGTGCGAAGCCGCCATCTCCTCGTCGACCAGCGCCTCGATGTCCTCGTCGTAGATGTCCTTCTTGCGGTCGGCCAGCGCCTTCATCCGGGTGAACGCATCTTCCAGCTGGTTCGGGCCGAGCTTGTAGCCCATCTCCTCCAGCTTGTGCACGAAGGCGTGGCGGCCGGAATGCTTGCCCAGCACCAGCGAGGACTGCTTCAGGCCGACCATCTCGGGCCGCATGATCTCGTAGGTGGAAGCGTCCTTCAGCACGCCGTCCTGATGGATGCCGCTCTCATGCGCGAACGCGTTGCGGCCGACGATCGCCTTGTTGTACTGCACCGGGAACGAGGTCGCCGCCGACACCACCTTGGAGGCGCGGGTCAGCTGCGTGGTGTCGATCTTGTTCCAGAACGGAAATTTGTCGTTGCGGACGTTGATCGCCATCACGATCTCTTCCAGCGCGGCGTTGCCGGCACGCTCGCCGATGCCGTTGATGGTGCACTCGACCTGGCGCGCGCCGCCAATGACGCCGGCCAGCGAGTTCGCCACCGCCATGCCGAGGTCGTTATGGCAATGCACGGAGAACACCGCCTTGTCCGAGTTCGGCACGCGCTCGATCAGCGTCTTCATGAACTGGGTGTATTCGTCGGGCGTGGTGTAACCGACAGTGTCCGGAATATTCACCGTGGTGGCGCCGGCCTTGATGACGGCTTCGACGATCCGGCACAGATAGTCCATCTCGCTGCGGGTGCCGTCTTCGGCCGACCATTCGACGTCATCGATCTGGTTGCGGGCGCGCGCGACCATGGCAACCGAGGTCTCGAGCACCTGCTCCGGGGTCTTGTTCAGCTTCACCCGCATATGCAGCGGCGAAGTCGCGATCACGGTGTGGACGCGGCCACGCTTGGCGAATTTCACCGCCTCTGCGCAGCGGTCGATGTCGGCCGGATGGGCGCGCGACAGACCGGCGATGACGGCATTCTTGGAGCGGCGGGCGATCTCGCTGACCGCCTGGAAGTCGCCTTCCGAGGTAATCGGGAAGCCGGCCTCGATGACATCGACGCCCATATCATCCAGCATCTCGGCGACCTCGAGCTTCTCCTCGAAGGTCATGGTGGCGCCGGGGCACTGCTCGCCGTCGCGCAGGGTGGTGTCGAAAATGATGACGCGGTCCTTATCGGACTTGTTCACGGGGGCCATTTCGAAAATTCCTTTTGAGCTTTTGCGCCGTCAGTCTTCTGGGCGCTTGAGGTGTCCGGTGATCTCGACCAACCCCTGAGCGCCCAGGCGCATCGCGCCCAGCCGGCCCTCAGGGGCAGGTAAGAAGAAGCCCGCCAATCAGGAGGGTGGGCAGCGGCGCGGCCGGGATCGTGGCGGCGGCCAGAGCCACCTCCCCCGAAATCCCATCGATTTGGCCGCGAATCAGCATTGCCAGACCCTTTGAGCCCTCTAATCCTCGGTCAAAACCGTTGACGGTTGGTTGCCGGGAGGCTCGATCTGCCGTTTCTAGACGACAAATGGCAGCAACCGCAACGCCAAAAGATGGACAGAAGGATTGACCTGGTTTCCCCGGCTATTGCCGGGGGGGCGGCACGAGGTCGAGCAACCGCTTGCGGACGCTCACTTCCAGAGGCGCGTTGCAGACCGGCCGATTGTAGAAGCCGCTGCTGCGACACAAGGCGGGCGTCGGACCGCGAAGATCGCCGGCCTGGCAGGCAAGGCAAATTCGGAACGCCGCCGCCTCGAGCTGGAGCGAATAGTCGAGCGTCGATGCAGCCGGCTCGGACGGTTGGAAGAGCTGGCTGCCCTTGATGTTCTGGAACCAGGTGTCGATGTGGCCCTTCACCTTCGCAGAATTGGCGAGGTCGTCCATGTTGAAGCGACTGTCGAGCAGCCCGATCGAGGCGCGCGGCGTGCGCGCCGCTGAGTGACACGACAGGCAGGATGAGCGGATATTGTCGGCAGGTCCGTTGGCGCGTCCCATGAAGCCCATGGTGAGACGCTGGTCCCAGCCATAGGTCACGTTCCGCAAATCGGGATTGATCCAGCTCTCACGGATCGCGCCGTCGTAGACACCGGGATCGTTGCCCCATTGCAGCGATACCGGCACGAGATTGTCGAACAGGGCGTCGCCCTTTGCCGGGCCGCGCCAGACAAACGTCCCGAACACCCATCCGGTGTCCAGCGACCGACCAGTCTTCGCTGAATCCTTCACTGAAATATCGACCTGAAGCAGGCGCACCGACCGGATCGTGCGGGTGCTGGGATCCTGACCGCCGGAGCCAGCGCCCAAATTGTCGATAAAGGCGTCGTATTCCGGTGCGCCCTGGAGGTAGGCAACTTCGTCGGGTGAGGCATCGGTGAACAGAAATTTGACGGAGACAGTGTCATTCGGAAATTTCATCGCGACCGGGAAAGACGGATTGCAGGGCTCGGCGAAGACCTCCCCGAAGACTGCTGCTCCCGGCCGGTTGTAGAAGCCGACCGCCCAGACCTGGGAACCCGTGCGTTGGTCTTGGACAGATCGCCGGGATCGGGGCCGCGTTCCTTGGTCAGCCCCATCAACGGCTCGCGCCCGGAGTTTCCTTAGTCGAGCCATTGCGAGATCCACCACTCCTCCTGACCGGTGCCGACGAGCTTGCGATCCGCGATCTTGAAGGACGTCTTCGCGGTACTGAGCACGGCATTCATGTAGTCAGCCGGCTTGGTGCGAAAATCGACCGATTCCCAAGGCTGCGGATCATTGGGATTGGGGCGCACCGGCGGATAGTCGACTCGCCACTTGGCCGGAGCAACCGTGCCATTCGCCTTCATTGTACTCGCCGAAAAGCTCTGACACTCATCGGCCTGGCATGACGAGCCCGCAATCATAGCCAGAACGACGACAACCCCTGCCGCTCTCATGACGGGCTCCTTTGCGCCTGCCGGTGAATCCAGTCGAGCCACGATTAGGCGCATTGGGACATCAGGTGTGTTAAATGGTTCACACAACCTGGGAGAATTGCGCGAGCAAATCGCCGCATGTCGGGCAAGGTGGCAGTGCACACGCGCTTTCGCCGGCGGCCCACTTGGCGACATGATGACCCGCGCCGCCCCGGGACTGCTGCCGCCGACTCGGTCATCTTGCTCGCAACGAGCCTATGACCGGCACAAGAGCGAGCGCCGCAGTAACACCCGACGCGTTCGTCTTTTGCTTTCCGGGAGGTGGACTCGATGCGCAGACACGCCTCTACGCTCCGAGCCGCTCGGGACCAGGGGTACAGACGATCAGCCATCAGGCGATCTGGCCGCTACCCAACGCGGCGAGCGCGAGCCCTGCTCTCCCAACGGTTCAGCATCTGACCGAGCTCGCCGGTGGCGACCGGCGCAGCCTTGCCGGCGATGGCGATATCGTTGGTGTTGGCTGGGGCGTTGGCGCCGAGCCAATCCGGCTCGCTGTACTCCCGCCAGCGGCGCGCCTCGGCTCGCCTTTTGCGGGAGACGTAGTCGCGGCTGAAATAGCCGGCCGCAAATGCAATCCCGAGCAGCAAAACCAGTACGATGACAGCCACAGCGAACTCCGACTTACGCCCGGGATGACGTTCTGCCAGCCTCGCGCAGGAGGTCAAGGCTTGAAATGCTCCACAGCTTGGCCATGCCCCGAGCGCAGTTCCGGTAACCCGTCACGCCGGATGAATTTGTCGTTTCCATGTTCGAGGTTGCAGCGCTTTTGCCGCCCCGATATCTCGCTGAGGATGCGTACCTCCCCCTCGCAACCGTCATCGGACCGGACTAACCTTGCCCTGCTCGGCCGGATCAACCGGCCAGCCGAACATGACCGGGAGGACGCGATGACACGCCAAAAGCAGCGTGACCATGATGCCGCGCTTTCACGACGAACGCTCGTTCAGGGGCTTGCGCTCGGCGCCGCCACAATAGCCGGCGCCGGCTCCGCGCGGGCCCAGACCGGACCTGCCGCGCCGCCGACGACGATTACCACCCCACCACGCGATTTCGGTCCCAACGGCGCGCCGACCACCTATTTCTGGGACCCGGACGTCATCGCGGTCGATCCGTCCTTCAACGATCTCGCGCAGCCCAACACGGCGATCAAGCGTCTCTATACGGGCCTGCTGTGGGCTGAAGGCCCGGCCTGGAGTGCACAGGGCCGCTATCTGCTCTGGAGCGACATTCCCAATAACAGGCAGATGCGCCGGAGCGAAGACGACGGTCGCGTCAGCGTGTTCCGCTCGCCGTCCAACAACTCCAATGGTAACTCGTTCGACTTCCAGGGCCGTCAACTCTCCTGCGAACATTTGACCCGGCGGGTGACGCGTTATGAACATGACGGCACCGCGACCGTGCTTTGCGACAATTACAACGGCAAGAAGCTCAACTCGCCGAACGATGTCGTCGCCCATCCTGACGGCAGCTACTGGTTTACCGATCCACCCTATGGCGGCCAGCTCTACGAAGGTGAGCCCGACGCCGCGGGCGGTCCGAGCAATTCCGGCGGCAAGCTCAATCCGCGGATTGGACAGCCGGCCGGCTTCGCACCGGGCAAGCGCGAGCTGCCGACCAATTGTTATCGCATCGACCCTAGCGGCCGTGTCGACCTCGTCGTCACCGAGGAGCAGGTGCCGGATCCGAACGGGCTGTGTTTTTCGCCGGACTTCAAGAAGCTCTACGTCGTCTCAACCGGCAAGGGACCCGGCGATACCGGGCCCGGCGGCAAGGGCGAGATTTTCGTGTTCGACGTCGGCACCGACAACAAGCTCACCAACCAGAAGCGGTTTAGCGAGTGCGTGATCGACGGTGTGAAGTGCGGGCCGGACGGCGTGCGCTGCGACGTCAACGGCAATGTCTGGGCCTCCAGCAATGCGGGCCGCGCCGTCGGCTACAGCGGCGTGACGACGTGGTCGCCGGACGGCAAGCTGCTCGGCCGCATCCGGCTGCCCGAAGTGTGCGGCAACATCTGCTTCGGCGGCCCCAAGCGCAACCGCCTGTTCATGGCCGCGAGCCAGTCGCTCTATGCGGTGTACACGGCCACGCAGGGCGCAGGCCCGGGCTAAGCCCGCGCGAGAGACCACAAGCACGGGCGTCGGCGTGGACCGCCGGCGCCCTCGGTTCCCTGATCGCAATCAAGCTACGCCCCGGGCAAATCTCCGCCATCAATCCAACGAAGATTGTATCGCGCGGAAGGGCCGCAGCGCGGTGCGAAGGCATGATGCCCTTCGTTCCCGCGCCCGACTTGAACGGGGAGTTGCGCGATGCGCCGTATGCCAAACGACACCATCATCGTCAGCGTTGGGTCCCAGCAATTCGTGACCGAGTTCGGAGACCCGGGCCTGCCGAACGACGCCCGCGGCGGCAGCGACAAGATGATCGCGACCGTCGACGGGGGCAACGCGGTCCTGACATTCGTTGGCGACGACCAGACGCTGCAAGGACATTCCCGCGGCGGAAACGACCATCTCGCTGCAACCGTCACAGGCTTCGGGGACTACGTGTTCCTGGACGGCGATGCGCAGGCGATGTCCAACGACGCCCATGGCGGCAACGATGTGCTTCATGTCGATGCATCGACATCGATCTACGCGACCCTCGGTGTTTTTGGCGATGCCGAAACCGCCATGTCGGCCGACACGGGCGGCGGCAATGACGTCGTCATTGCATCGATGGGAAACAGATCGTCCGGCGCGTTCAGCGGAGACTCCGGTAGTGCCATGAGCGATCATGCGCATGGCGGCAATGATATCCTCAGCGTGACCCAGGTCGGCAGTTACGGCGGCGCTTCGATATCGGGCGACGCCCTCGTCTCCATGAGCGGCGATGCGCACGGCGGCAACGACATCCTCAGCTACACCGTCGGTGCCGCAGCCCAATCTGGCGGCGCGTCTCTGGTCGGAGACGCCGGCTACATGAGCGACGATGCCCGTGGCGGCAACGATATCCTGATCGCGGCTGTCAACGGCAACCCGGACTCCACATCCATCGTGCTCGTGGGAGACGCCTCGAACATGTCAGGCAATGCGCATGGCGGAGATGATATCCTCCTCGGCAGCAGCCGCGACGATTTGCTGTATGGCGATGCACAGACCTACGCCCCGTTCACGGCCGGCTCGATCACGGGCGGCAAGGACATGCTGAACGGCGGTCGCGGAAATGACCAGTTCTGGGGCGGACCGAACGACGACGGTTTCGTCTTCAACAAGGGCTCGGGCCTGGACGTGATCAACGATTTCGACCAGGGCAACAAGGCTGTCGGCAGCACGGCGCGAGAGCATGATTTGATCAATTTGCACGATTACGGCTTCGCAGACTGGGCGGCGCTGAAAAGCCTGATCAGCGATAACAGCACAGGAAACGCGGTGATCCACCTGACCGCGACGGATACGATCACGCTGGAGGGGGTCCATACCGCGGATCTCCATGCAAAGGATTTCATTGTATGAGAGAGCATTCATGCGCGTTGTGATCTGCGGCGGCGGCGTGATCGGCGCCTGCACCGCCTGGTTTCTCCGCCGCCGCGGCATCGAAATCATCGTCGTGGAGCGGACGGAGGTGGCGGCCGCAGCGTCAGGCAAGGCGGGCGGCTTCCTCGCGCGTGACTGGTGCGAGGGCTCGCCGCTCGATGCGCTGGCGCGACGGAGCTTTGCGATCCATGCGCAACTACCGGAACAGATCGCAGGCGATTGGGGCTATCGCCCGATGACCGCTTATAGCGGCCTCGTTACTGCTGATGGCCATCCACGCCGGAATGCACCGTCCGCGCTCGGCTGGCTCAGCGACGGCGTAATCATCGCGCAGCGCATCGGCACGATGGAGACCACCGCGATCGTTCACCCCAAAAAATTCACTTCGGCCGTGATGAACGCGGCGCTCGCGCTAGGCGCCGAGCTTCGCACCGGCCAGGTGACCGGCATCATGCGCGATGCGAACGGCACGACCGCGACGGGCGTCGAGGTCGACGGCCGCATCGTCGAGGCGGACGCCGTCGTGATCGCGATGGGACCATGGTCGCTGCTCGCCGCGGAATGGATGAGCCTGCCCGCCGTCTACGGCCAGCGCAGCCCGAGCATCGTGTACGACACCGGCACGGATGCGCCGGCCGATGCACTGTTCCTGGAGTCTCAAGAGAATGGCAGCGCCGTGTCGATCGAGGTCTTTCCTCGCGCCGACGGCAGCACGCATATCACCGCTCTCTCCGACATCGCGCCGCTTCCGCTCGATCCGGCTGCCGTGACGCCGGACCACGACGCGATCGCGCGCCTGCAAACCATGTCCGAGCGGCTGTCACCGCTGTTCCGCTCCGAGAGGATCATTGCGCAGCAGGCTTGCTTCCGGCCGGTGACACAGGACGGCCTGCCGCTGATCGGCAAGGTGCCGCAAAGTGAAGGTCTCTATGTTGCGACCGGGCACAATGTATGGGGCATCCTGAATGCGCCCGCCACGGGCGAGGCCATGGCGCAACTGATCGCGGAGGGTGCGACGAGCAACGTCGACATCTCGTCCTTCGATCCGGCCCGCCTCTCGCCACTCGATCCATTGCTGCTGCGAGCGCGCTGAGCCAACGCGACGGCATCGCAATTCAGCGATCAGGTTGCTGTGCGCCCGCGATAGCTGCGCATGCCTACCAACGAAATCTGCATGCCTGCGCGTGAAACGGGTCCGGGAGCTTTCCTGCCCGCTATTTGCGCAGCGCTAGACTTTAGTCCGTGCCTCACAATCCTGAACGCGGTTTCACTTGCCGAGAATGTCTCCGCCGGTATAGTCGCGCGCATAATGGCTCATAAGAGGCCGGTTAAGGGAGAGAACAAGATGAAGAAACCGCTCTCTGTTGCGTTGCGAATAGCACTCGGTACCGCCGCAACCGCTGTGTTGATGACCTCAGGCGCGGCACTCGCGGCCGACCCGATCAAGATCGGCGTTATCGCGGAAGCGCAGGCGATTGCCGGCGCCTCCATCCCCCAGGCGGCACAGCTCGCCGCCGACGAGATCAACGCCAATGGCGGCGTCGACGGCCGCAAGATCGAGATCGTCTCTTACGACAATCATTCCTCCTCGGCGGATTCGGTGCGCGCATTCCAGCGCGCGGTAAACGAGGACAAGGTCAACGCGGTCATAGCCAGCTACATCAGCGAAGTGGTGCTGGCACTTGAGCCCTGGGCCTCGCGGCTGAAGACGCCGTTCGTCACGCCCGGTGCCGCGTCCAACGAGATCAGCAAGAGCGTGCATGCCGACTACGAGAAGAACAAGTACACCTTCCACGGCTATCTGACCTCCGCCGCGCTGGCGCTTTCCGTCTGCGACGGCGCCAAGGACCTGCTGGTCGACAAGATGCACATGAAGACCGCCGTCATCATGAGCGAGGACGCCGCCTGGACCAAGCCGCTCGACATCGGCTACGAGGAATGCCTGCCCAAGATCGGGCTGAAGGTGCTCGACCACATCCGCTTCTCGCCGGATACCACCGACTTCACGCCGATCTTCAACAAGATCGAGGGCGCCAAGCCCGACGTGATCATCACCGGCATCTCCCATGTCGGCGTGCAGCCGACGGTGCAGTGGAAGAACCAGCAGGTGCCGATCCCGATGTTCGGCATCGCCTCGCAGGCGACCAACGAGACTTTTGGCAAGGACACCAATCAGGCGGCGGAAGGCGTGCTCTACCAGGGTGTCTCCGGCCCAGGCGTCGCGGTGACACCCAAATCGGTGCCGTTCGCCGAAGCCTTCAAGAAGAAGTTCGGCAACTATCCCTCCTATGCCGGCTACACGGCCTATGACGAGGTCTACTACATCGCAGACGCCGTGAAGCGCGCCGGCTCGACCGACGCCGACAAGCTCGTCGATGCGCTGGAGAAGACCGATTGGGAAGGCACTATCGGCCGCGTCCAGTTCTACGGCAAGAACGATCCGTTCACGCATTCGATCAAATACGGCAAGGGCCTGATCACCGGGCTGATGCTGCAATGGCAGGGCGGCAAGCAGAGCGCGGTCTGGCCCAAGGAAGTCGCCAAGGTCGATATCAAGTTCCCGAGCTTCATCAAGCTCTCGAACTAGCAGGACACGCTCCCGGGACCAGCTCCCGGGAGCTTCCACATGCGGCCCCGCACGTTGCCCCAGCAACATCGTCTCTCATAAATCAGATTGCCAATTCTAGATGCGTGCTTTCCAGATTCTGATCGATGGCTTTGCCATCAGCGCTCTCTATGCTCTCGGTGCCACCGGCTTCACGCTGATCTTCGGCGTGTCCGGCGTCCTCAACCTCTCCCACGGGGCCATCATGGTGGCGGCAGCGGTGGCGGCCTGGGCCGCCGCCAGCATCCTGAATGTCGGCACCTATGCCGGCGCGCTGATCGGGGTCGGCGTCGCGCTCCTCACATCCTTTGCGACCTATTTCGCAGTGGTGAAGCCGATCCAGGATTCCCGGCGCATCCCGAATGAAGAGAAGGAGATCTTCGTCCTCACCGGCACGCTGCTATGGGGGATCATGATCCAGGAGGTGATCGCTTATTTCTTCACCAACAACGCCAAGACCGTGCTGCCGATCGTCGAGGGCGTCGTCGAGATCCTCGGCGTACGCACGCCCAGCAATGAGATCTTCACCGCGATCGTGTGCTGCTTCGTCATCGCGCTGTTGTGGCTCCTGGTGAACCGCACCCGTACCGGCAAGGCGGTGCTGGCGGCCTCGATGAACCCGCGCGGTGTCACTCTGCTCGGCCTCGAGCTCACCAACATCTACGTTGTGGTGTGGGCGATCTACGGCATCCTCGCCGGCATCGCCGGCGTGCTGCTCGGGATGTTCCTCGGCGTCAGCTCCTACAGCGTCGGACCGCTGACCGCGAGCGCGTTCTCGATCGTCGTGCTCGGCGGCCTCGGCAGCGTCTCCGGCTCGCTGATCGCGGCCTTCGTGGTCGGCTATCTCGAAACACTCACGGCTTACCTGGTCTCGCCGGCCTACCGCACCATTCCGGCGCTGCTGCTGCTCGTGTTCGTGATGTACATCCGGCCCCAGGGCCTTCTAGGGAGGCGCTGAGATGGCCAGCTTCTTTACGACACGCCTGTTCTTCGTCTCGCTCGCGCTGGTCGTCATCGCGGCGACGCTGCCGCTCTACGTCTCCGGCTACGTGCTCGGGCTTCTCACCGTCGCCTTCTATTTCGGCGTGTTCGCGATGGCTTGGGACTTGCTGTTCGGCTTCGCCGGCGAGGTCAATTTCGGGCCGACCTTCCTGATCGGCGTCGGCGCCTACACCGCCGGCATCCTCAATGCCCAGTTCGGCTGGTCGGTTTACGCTTGCATCGTGCTCGGCGCGCTCGCCTCCGTCATCGCCGGCCTGCTGCTGGCGCTGCCGGCGCTGCGGGTGCGCGGACCGTATTTCGGCCTGACCACGCTGGTCGCGGTGTTGATGCTGCAGAATTTCATCGTGGTGTTCGCCGATCTCACCGGCGGCGAGATCGGCCTGACCATCCCCGACGTCATCTCCATCAATGCCGGCGTCAATTACTGGATCGCGCTCGGCTTCATGACGATCTCGGCGGCCATTCTTTATGGTCTGTCGCAATCGCCTGTTGGCCTGGTGCTGCAAGCCAGCGGCCAGGATCCGGTGCAGGCCGGCGCGCTCGGCTTCAACATCGTCAAGCACAAGCTCGCCGCCTTCATCGTCAGTGCGTTCTTCTCGGGGCTGTCAGGCGCGCTGCTGGTGTTCTATTTTGGCACCGCCTCGGTCGGCACCGTCGTCGACGTCGCGGTCGGCGTCAACGTCATCGTCTCGGCCGTGCTCGGTGGCCGGCGCACCGTGCTTGGCGCCGCGCTGGGCGCGATCTTCCTGATCGTCGCCGGCGAGTTCTTAAGGCCGACCGGCGAGCTCGCGACCTTCATCGTCTCGGCCGTCGCGCTCCTCGTCGTACTGTTCTTCCCTGGCGGCTTCCTCGGAGCGGCCCTCTCGCGTGAGGCGCGCTCGTGATGGATATGCGATCTTCAAACCGGGCCGTGCTCGAAGTCCGTGGCCTGACCAAGCGCTTCGGCGGATTGACGGCGGTGAAGAACCTCGGCTTCGAGGTCAATAGCGGCGAGATTTTTGGCCTGATCGGGCCGAACGGCTCGGGCAAGTCGACCGCGATGAAGAGCGTGATGGGCATCGAGCGCCCGACATCAGGCGAGGTGATCTTCGAGGGCGAGGACGTGGCCGGCCTTCCCGCGCACAAGATCGCGCGCAAGGGCTTCGGCATGGTGTTCCAGCATTCGCGGCCGCTGAACCGGCAGACCGTGCTGGAGAACATCATGGTCGCGCTGCTGCCGGACAGCCTGTTCATGCTGTTTCCGGACAAGGCGCTGCTCGAGCGCGCCAAATGGATCGCCGACCGCGTCGGGCTCGGCAGCGTTATGAACCGTCGCCCGCCGACGCTGCCCTTCGCCGATCTGCGCCGGCTCGAGCTCGCCAAGGCGATCGCGCGCGATCCGAAGGTCGTGCTTGTGGACGAGCCCTTTGCCGGGCTGACGCGCGCAGAAGTCGACGTTTTCTCCGACCTGATCCGCAGCTTTCGCGACGAGGGCCGCGCGGTGATGCTGGTCGACCACAACGTCAAGAGTGTCGCGGCGCTGGTCGACCGCGTGCTCGCGATGTATCTCGGCGAGGAGATCGTCACGGGCAAGGCCGATGACGTCATGAAGAACGAGACGGTGCGGCGGGTCTATCTCGGCGGCGCCATCGAGACCCATGCGCGGCCCGAGACCAGCTTCAAGGACAAGGTGCCGCTGCTCCAGGTCGAGAACGTCAGCGTATTCTACGGCAAGGCGCAGGCGCTGGAGAACGTCTCGATCCACGTCCACGAGGGCGAGTTCGTCTCGATCGTCGGCCTCAACGGCGCCGGCAAGACCACGTTGTTCAACACCATCTCCGGCTTCCTGCCTTATACGGGCGAGATCGTGCGCAGCGGCGAGAAGCTGCGCGGCACGACGCCGGCGAAGATCGCCCGCAGCGGCCTCGTGCAGTGCCCGGAATCGCGCGAGCTGTTCGGCGAGATGAGCGTGCGGGAAAACCTCGACCTCGGCGGGCAGCATCTGGCCGACGACAAGCGCGCGGCACAGCTCGCCTGGCTGTTCGAGCTGTTCCCGATCCTGAAGGAGCGTCAGGGCCAGATGGCGCAGACGCTCTCCGGCGGCGAGCAGCAGATGCTTGCGATCGGCCGCGCGCTGATGATGCAGCCGCAGATCCTGATCCTGGACGAGCCGACGCTGGGCCTCGCCCCCGTCATCCTCGAACTCCTGTCCAAGGCCCTGACGAAGTTGCGGCAGACGACGTCGATCACGGTGCTGCTCGGCGAGCAGAACGTCACTTTCGCGCTGCCGCATGCCGACCGCGTCTATGTGCTGGAGCATGCAAGGATCGTCTGGGAGGGCGATCCCGGCCGTTTCGCCGCAGAGGCCGGCGCCGATTTTCTCTAGTTCGCATATCAACAACAAAACAAGCAAAGGGAAACGACCATGCGACCATCGATGAATTTGAACAGCAGCTTTCTCCTCGCCTCCGCGCTGGCGCTGTGCCTTGCCGCTCCCGCCTATGCGCAGTCGAACGATCCGATCAAGATCGGCGTCATCGCCGAAGTGCAGTCGATCGCTGGCGCCGCGACGCCGGGCGGCGCGCAGATCGCCGCCGACGAGATCAACGCCAAGGGCGGCATTCTCGGCCGCAAGATCGAGATCGTGACCTACGACAACAAGAGCTCCTCGGCGGACTCGGTACGCGCGTTCCAGCGCGCGGTGAGCGAGGACAAGGTCTCCGCCGTGATCGCGAGCTACATCAGCGAAGTCGTGCTGGCGCTCGAGCCCTGGGCGGCGCGGCTGAAGATGCCGCTGATCACCCCCGGTGCCGCCTCAAACGAGATCACCAAGGCGATCCATAACGACTACGAGAAGAACAAGTATACCTTCCACGGCTATCTGACCTCGGCGGCGCAAGCGCAGCTCGTCTGCGACGCCGCCAAGGATCTCCTGGTCGACAAGCTCAAGTTCAAGACGGTCGCGATCATGAGCGAGGACGCCGCCTGGACCAAGCCGCTCGACGTCGGCTACGAGGCTTGTCTTCCGAAAGCAGGCCTCAAGGTGGTCGAGCACGTGCGGTTCTCGCCTGATACCACCGACTTCACGCCGATCTTCAACAATATCGAGGCCAAGAAGCCGGACGTGATCGTCACCGGCATCTCCCATGTCGGCGTGCAGCCGACGGTGCAGTGGAAGAACCAGCAGGTGCCGGTCCCGATGTTCGGCATCAGCGCGCAGGCGCTGAGCCCGACCTTCTGGAAGGACACCAATGGCGCCGCCGACGGCGTCCCGTCGCTGGCGGTCGCGACGCCCGACGTCGCCGTGACCTCCAAGACGAAGCCGTTCGCGGCGGCGTTCAAGGCCAAGTTCGGCTCGCCGCCGGCCTATACCGGCTACACCGCCTACGACGAGGTCTACTTCATCACGGAGGCGATCAAGCGCGCGGGCTCGACCGATCCCGACAAGATGGTCGCTGAACTCGAAAAGACCGACTACGAGGGCACGATCGGCCGCATCCAGTTCTACGGCAAGGACGACGAGTTCACCCACGGCATCAAGTCCGGTCCGACGACCGTATCCGGCCTGGTCTTCCAGTGGCAGGACTCCAAGCAGGTCGTGGTCTGGCCCGAGAAGATCGCGGAAGGCAAGCTGAAGTTTCCGAGCTTCGTGAAGCTGTCGCAGTAACACGCCGGACTGGGCACCGGCCCCGTCCCGAGCGCCCCCATCGCCTTTGCAAGGCCCGTCGCTCCAGCCGCGACGGGCCTTTGTTTTGTGCAGAACGCCATTGGTACGCTGTCATCGGTGGACCCATCTTGCGATCCTGCCGTTAACCTCCCATGCGTGGGCCGGAGCAGCGAGATGGACGACCGATCAAGACAACCAGATGGCCTGACGCAGGATGACGGCTTCGTTCGCGTGCGCGGCGCGCGTGAGCACAATCTCAGGAACGTCGACGTCAGTATTCCACGCAACGCCCTCGTCGTGTTCACCGGCGTGTCGGGCTCCGGAAAATCCTCGCTCGCCTTTGGGACGATCTACGCCGAGGCGCAACGGCGATATCTGGAATCGGTGTCGCCTTACGCGCGGCGCCTCTTCCACCAGATGCAGATCCCTGAGGTCGACGACATCGAAGGCCTGCCACCCGCCGTCGCGCTCCAACAGCAGCGCGGCGCGCCGACGACGAGGTCGTCCGTCGGCAGCGTGACGACCCTCTCGAACCTGCTCAGGATGCTCTATTCCCGTGCCGGCGATTACCCGCGCGGACAAAAGATGCTCTATGCGGAGTCGTTCTCGCCGAACACGCCGGAAGGCGCCTGCCCGACCTGCCACGGTATCGGCCGGATGCTCGACGTCACCGAAAAGTCCATGGTGCCCGACGACACCCTCACCATTCGCGAGCGCGCCGTCGCGGCCTGGCCGAGTGCCTGGCAGGGACAGAACCTTCGGGACATCCTGACGACGCTGGGTTACGACGTGGACAAGCCTTGGCGTGAGCTGCCCAGGAAGGACCGCGACTGGATCCTGTTCACGGAGGAGCAGCCGACCGTTCCGGTCTATGCCGGTTACACTGCGGCAGAAGTCAAACGAGCCCTCCGCCGCAAGGAGGAGCCGAGCTATCAGGGCACGTTCTCCGGCGCCAAGCGCTACGTGATGCAGACCTATGCCAAGTCCGAGAGTGCGATGATGAAGCGCCGCGTCGCGCAATTCATGATCACCCAGGACTGCCCGACCTGCCATGGCACGCGATTGAAGCCCGAGGCGCTCAAGGTCAAGTTCGCCGGTCTCAATATCGCCGAAATGTCCCATCTGCCGCTCAAGCAGTTGCAGGAGGTGATGAAGCCGTTCGCAAAGGCTTCGACGGATAACGCATCGGAGAAGACTATCGTCGCCAGGCGCATCTGCGAGGACCTGTCGGCGCGGCTGGCCGTCCTGCTCGACCTCGGCCTAGGCTATCTCGCCTGCGAGCGCAGTACGCCGACGCTGTCGCCCGGCGAGTTGCAGCGGCTGCGTCTTGCGACACAGGTTCGCTCCAACCTGTTCGGCGTCGTCTATGTGCTCGACGAACCATCCGCAGGCCTGCATCCCGCCGACACCGAGGCGCTGCTGCGGGCGCTGGACCGGCTGAAGCACGCGGGCAATTCGATCTTCGTGGTCGAGCATGAGATCGAGGTGATCAAGCATGCCGACTGGCTGGTGGATGTCGGGCCGGATGCGGGCGAAGGCGGCGGGAAAATCCTCTATAGCGGACGCCCCGCAGGGCTCGGGCAGGTCGCGCAATCGCGAACCGCCCATTATCTCGCCCATCCACGAAAGCCGCTGCCGACGGTCCGCCGCGAACCGAAGGCGCATCTGAAAGTCCGGGGTGTGACCCGCAACAATCTACGCCGTCTCGACGTCGATATTCCGCTGGGGGTTCTCGCCAGCGTGACCGGCGTGTCGGGCTCGGGCAAATCGAGCCTGATCAGTCAATTCCTCGTCGATGCCGTGGCGGAGCATCTCGGCCATACACGGGCTGTGGACCCGGACGACGACAGCCTGGCACCCGCGATCGAGACATTGGGTGGCAAGATCGTCGCCGGCCTCGATCAGGTCGATCGCCTCGTGGTGGTCGATCAGAAGCCGATCGGCCGCACGCCGCGATCCAACCTTGCGACCTATACCGGCCTGTTCGACCACGTCCGGAAGCTGTTCGCCGCGACGCCGCAGGCAAAATCCCGCCGCTACGATGCCGGGCGCTTTTCCTTCAATGTCGCAAAAGGCCGATGCAGCACCTGCGAGGGCGAGGGATTTGTCTGCGTCGAGCTTCTGTTCCTGCCCAGCGTCTACGCACCCTGCCCGACCTGCCAGGGCGCCCGTTACAACGACAAGACGTTGGAGGTGAAGATCCGCGGAAAATCCATCGCGGATGTGCTGGCGATGCGCGTCGACGAGGCCTTCGAATTCTTCCGCGAAGATCCAACACTGAACCGGTCGCTATCGGTCGTCCGCGAGGTCGGCCTCGGCTATATCCGCCTCGGTCAGTCCGCCACCGAATTGTCGGGCGGGGAAGCCCAGCGCATCAAGCTCACGACCGAGCTCATGCGTCCGCAGCGCGGTCACACGCTCTATGTCCTGGACGAGCCGACCACCGGTCTTCATCCCAGGGATGTCGAGCGGCTGATCGCCCAGCTCGAACGTATCGTGGACGCCGGCAACAGCGTGGTCGTGGTCGAGCACGATATGGATGTCGTCTCTCACAGCGACTGGATCATCGATCTCGGTCCCGGCGCCGGCGATGAGGGCGGCCGTATCGTGGCATCGGGGATACCGCGAGAGGTCGCCGAGGCCGGCGGCAAGACCGCCGGCTATCTCGCCCGTCGCTTGAAACAATAGCGCGCGGTCTCGTCACTCATTTCGCAATTGCGTTCTGCGTCGCGGAGGCCGGACCCCGACTTTCGCCATGTTGACTTTCCGCCGCCCCGCTCCCCATACTTTGAAAAAAGATAACAAGACCAAATCCTAAAACGGTTTTTGAGGGAGGATAGGATGCCGACTTCACGCAGGCAGCTGCTGAAGAGCTCGGCGGCTGCCGCCGCCGCACTCAGCCTTGATTGGACACGCGCCCAGGCGCAAGCCGAGAATTTACGCATCGGCCTGATCTACGACCTCACCGGCCCGTTCGCCGCCGGCGGCTCGGTCGCCTCGTCGGTCGGTGCCCAGATTGCCATCGACCTCGTCAACGAAAAGGGCGGCATCGGCGGCAAGACCAAGATCGTGCCGGTCGCGGCGGACTCGCAGAGCAAGGCGGACGTGGCGATCAACGAGGCCGAGCGGCTGATCAGCCAGGAAAAGATCGACATCATCAACGGCGTCTATTCCAGCGCGCATGCCGTGCCTATGGCCGCGAAGGTCGAGCAGCAGAAGAAGATCCTCTGGATCACGACCGCGGTCTCGACCGCCGTGTTCAAGGACAAGAACCTGCAATACGTGTTTCGCGCGCAGATCCATTCCGATCAGTACGGCCAGGCCTTCGCGGGCTTCGTCGCCGAGCACGCGCAAGGCAAGCTCGGCATGGACCCGAAGGACGTCAAGGTTGCGCTGATCCACGAGGACGGCCCTTATGGCGTCGGCGTCGCGGCGGCCGACGAGGCCTATGCCAAGCAGGCGGGCATCCAGGTGGTAATGCGCGAGGGCTATTCGGCGTCCGCGCCCGATCTCTCGGTGCTCGTGACCAAGCTCAAGCGCGCCAAGGTCGATGTGATCTCGCATGCCGGCTACAACCCCGACATCACCCTGTTCCTGCGTCAAGCCCGCGAGAGCGGCCTGCGCTTCAAGATGCTGTTCGGCGCGGGCGCCGGCTACAGCCAGCTCGACAAGCTGCGCGCGACCTTCGGCCCCGACATCGACAATTTCTGCAACATCGATCCGGTGCCGGCCCAGCTGCTCGATGCCTCCAAGCTCGCGCCTGGAATCGGCGATCTGACCAAGACCATGGTTTCGCGCTACCAGGCCAAGACCAGCGCCACCGACGTGCCGCCGCACTGCTCGATGGGTTTCAACCAGACCTGGATCCTGCTCAACAACGTGCTGCCGGTCGCCAAGGAGAAGTACGGCAGCTTCGAGCCCGAAGCGATCCGCAAGGCCGCGCTCGACGTCGACATTCCCGCCGGCGGCACCATCCAGGGCTATGGCGTGAAATTCTTCCCGCCGGGCACGCCGATGTCGGGCCAGAACGAGCGCTCGACCCCTGTCGTGATGCAGAACGCCGGCGAGCACATCTCGGTGGTGTGGCCGACGAACATCCGGACGCGGGACCCGGTGTTTCCGCTACCGAAGGGATCGACCTACGGGACGTAATGGCGGCGTGCCGAAATGGATTGTCCGCGTCGGCGCCATCTTCCCCTCTCTCCTTGCGGGAGAGGGTGGCTCGCCGCGAAGCGGCGAGACGGGTGAGCGACTATCTCTGTTGTCAAGTTGCATTGGCGTAGGCGGTGCGCGCATCGCGTGCCTTGGCGTTGAGGCGGACC
>NZ_JBVVPC010000019.1:0-129058 GCF_055807355.1 Bradyrhizobium sp. Ken01 | reverse complement strand
GCAGCCTCCATCCTTGGCACGGCGACGCGAATCTACTGCGAATCTATGATTGCGAACTTGTGACTCAGGACACTAGTTCGCGTCCACCAACGTCCATTCACATCCGAAACAACACGAAACGCAGCATCGATTGACGGCGACCGAGGCTGTATGCCTGATCGATGATGCTTCTTGACGCAGGTGGGTGACGGCGGGCCATATTCCTGTTATCCGGAATTGCCGTGGTGCGATGCAGACGATGCATCGCTGCGCCAACTGTTAGGCTTGCCGGAGGGGTTGTTTCTTGACATAGTTGCAACCTGTTCAGGTGTGCGCGTTTGCACATGTGGCTTGGCGTGCGAACACACGGGCTTCCCCCCGGGCCGAAAGGCGCGCCGTCGCCATAGCATCCGGTTATGGCATCCGGTTATGGCGTTTGGTTGTTAGTTGGGGCCTCGATGTTGGATCACGAAGTCCGATGCTTGTCATAGGTGCGAGATGAAGAACCTCAATTTCGCAGCTGAGCTGCACCTCAAGCTCGGCGCGCCTGCAAGCGGCACCGTCGAAAGCCTGCGGCTGCTCCGCGCGTTTCTGAAGCTTGCGCCCCGGCAGCGTTTCGAGGTCATCAAGCTCGTCGAAGACCTCGCCACCGAAGAAACCCTTCCCGAACACCCCCTGTCCTGAGCCAGCCTGCGCGCCGGCCTTACGTTTTCCTGCCAGAGCCGGCCGTCGGGCTACGTCTTCCCCGGGCTGGACGCTGGCAGGCGATCCGGCAAGTGTGGTATTCAGTTCTGAAAACGGGAGGAGTGCGACCATGATCGAACCGAAGCTCGAAGTTCCGGCCGAACTGCGCGACCTGGCCGAGAAGACGATTGACCAGGCGGAAAAGGCATTCGGGATGTTTTTCGAAGCCGCCACCAAATCGATGACGACCGTTCCGGGCGCGGGGGCGGATGTGTCGAAGCAGGCGCTCGCTTTCACCGAGCAGAACATGAAGTCGGCATTCGAGCATGCCCGCAAGCTCGTCCATGCCACCGACCTTCAGGAGGCGATGCGAATCCAATCGGATTTCTTGCGCAGCCAGTTCACCAGTGCCGGAGACCACATGCGCCAGATGACCGGCAGTCTGATGCAACCGGGGAAGGGCAAGTCCTGATTCTCGGTGTGTTCACGGCGCGTCCACAGATTGGACTTGCACGGCGTGAATATCCGCCCTGGTACCGGTCGATGATGGGTCGTCGAATGGACCTCATTCGCCGCCCATCATCATTTCCGCTGATCCTTGGCGGTTCTCAGCAGGGATTTGCATCTGTCGCAGGTGTCTTGACGGATCGATCGCTCTGCTAACGCAGCGATGCGATGTAAGCCGCGATATCGCCGGCTTCGATCCGGCTCAAGGGGAAATTCGGCATCTTCGGGTGCGGGTCTAGCAGGAAAAAGGCGAGCCTTTCCGAACTGAAGTCAGGCCTGCGCGCAACGGACACGAAAGAGGGGACGTCGGCGCTCGCCTGGGTTTGGCCGTTCGCCACGACATGGCAGCTGGCGCACCAGCGCCTCGCAAGGTCGGCGCCGTGATCTGCATCGGCGGCGAGAGCGGACGACGTGCCCACGCTCGAGGCCACGGCAACCAGCAGGCAAATTCGTCTCAAATGCCGGTGCATAGAGCAACCCTGTGTGTTGTTTGCTAGCGACGCCGTCCTCATCCGCAGCACGAACCCGGAAACTGCGAGAGGTCGATGCGGGCGATGATCGACCGCAGCAGCTTGCGAGCCGAACGATAGAGATGCCGGACGAATCTCGGCGTCCTTGCCGCAGGCAGGGCAAAGCTTGTCGTATCGAGTCTTTCAAGGTTTTCGATGGAGTGCGACACGTGCCTCTCCGAGATGGCGAGGCCCTTTCTATCGTGGCCGGCTCGCGGCAGCCTTGATCTGCCGCAAAGGGGCCGGACTAATAGTCGCCGGGGTTCATGATCATCGGGCTTCGTGTATCGGCCGGGGCGAGCGCGCTGCTGGCGCTGTCGCGCAGGAAGCGGTCGAGTGTCGCCTGGATCTTCTCTTTGACAGCATCGGGACCGCGATCGCTCATCTCGGTATGCTGTGCGCCAGTGTGGACAATGTCGATTCCGCGCGCCTTGGCCTCTTCTGGCGTCGGCAGCACGCCGGGATCGGTTACGAAATGCGGATCCTTCGAGCGGAACGACAGGATCTTCATGTGGTCGCTAAGCACGAAAGGCACCCGCAGATTGTCGAGCGTGATCACTTTCGACACCAGCTCCGGGTGCTGATGGGCGACATACATCGAAACGTCGCCACCGTTGGAATGCCCGACGAGCGTGATGTGGTCGTAGTCGGCGTTCTCCTGCCGCCGCTTCAACTCGCCCAAGGTGAAGAGGATGTTGGCCTCGCAGCGAATATAGACCTCGCGCCGGCCGACATATTGCTGGCCGGCCTTGGTCATCAGCGGCGGATCGCTCGGCAGATCCTGCTGGATGCTGGCGACGAGATAACCACGTGCGGCGAGCACGTTGGCGAGGAAGGAATATTCGGTGGCTTTGACGGTATTGCCGTTGCTGATGATGGCGAGCGGGAGCTTCCAGAGGCCGAGATTGGCCTTGGTCTCGTAATCGCGCCGTACAGCGATTTCGACGGCAATCGGCCGCTGGCGGGCGGCGTCGAACAGGGTCAAGACCTCATGGCGGATCGCGAACCGGCTGACGACGAAATACTGGCCAACGCCGAGGACGCAGAGAAACGCCAGAACTGCAAACACCTTTTTCATGGTTCCGTCTCAAATCACTTTTGACTGAACATGGCCATTGGGAACTCCCGGATCGAGCGATCGTGAGCAGGTTACGGGATTAAATTTAGGCAAGTCTGTGTGGCACGGCCCAAAAAGGGCCGCATGCCGGGGGCCACAGCGCGAAGGAGAAGGGGTTTACAGACAACCGCCCTTGCCGCGTTCGGAGCAGAGCCGCAACGCGCTTGACAGAGTAAACAGGAAGCGCGGGCTGCGGCGCTCGTTGTCGGGCGCCCGGTAGCTCAGGGGGACGGCCACGCCGAGATCGGCCTGGAAATCGTCCGGCAGGAAGAACCGCACGCCAGCTCCGGCCGAGGTCAGCGACAGGCCCTCGCTCAGGCGGTAACCGTGGTTCCAGACGGCGCCGGCGTCACCGAAGGCATAGAGCTGATAGCCGGTCCAGTAGCGGAAATTGAGCTTCTGGTCGAAGCGCAGTTCGAGGGAGCCGGCAAGACCGTTGTCGCCGCTGATTTCGGCTGCGCCATAGCCGCGCCCGAAGGCAGCGCCGCCGAGATAGAATTGCTGCGAGGTGAACAGCGGCCGTGACGCCGTCTGGCTCGCAGCGGAGAGCTTGAGCGACCAGACGTCGTTGAGCGTCTGGTAGCGCGTGAACCAGAGGTTCAGCACCGAGAAGTTCGATGACGCGCCATCGCGCGACAACAGGTCGTCGTCGAAATGCGAGGCACCGAAGATGTCGAGGCCCTGGCGGTAGGTCAGCGTCGCGAAATTGGTGCCGCCGAAATGATCCTGGAGCCGGTAGTCGGCGGTCAGGCTCGCGGTCCTGATGTGGTCGTTGTACCAGGCGCCGTAAAGGTCATGCTCGGACACGTTGCTGAAGGTCGTCGCCGCGGTCAGGGTCAGCGAGGAGGATTGCGACTGCAATGGGACGACGCTGGCACGCAGCTCGAACGCCTCGGTCGTGGTGATGTCGCTGTCGAGGCGGCGCGCATCGCCCGGCCTGACCGCGCTGTATAGGACGGACCCGCCAAGACGCACGCCGTCGACGCCGACGGGTGCATCGTAGGACAGCCGTGCGAAGCCAAGCTGGCGGGGGTCGTTGGCGATGGTCGACAGGTTGACCGCCAGCGTGTCGCCGGGCGTGAGATAGGAGTTGAACGCGCCGATCGCATAGGTCTGCCACGGACCGACTGATGATGAGCCGAGATTGTCCAGACCGAACGACGAGAAGACGTGCCAGGTCTTCAAATAGACGATGAGGCGGAAGCGGCCGGTTGCACCGCCGATCTCCTCCAGTGCGGTATCGGTGATCCGGAGACCAGGTCTGCCGTTGACGAGAAAGAGCTGACGTTCCAGCGTTGCCAGGCGCGACGGTTGCTCAGCCAGAACCGGCCCAAGCATCGGTCTCACGCCGAACTGCTCGGCGCCATCACCTTTCAGCTCGGTCTGCACGATGGCGCCTTCGATCACCTGGATCCGGAGCAGGCCGTCGGCAATGTCCTGCGGCGGCACGATCGCACGGCTCAAGTGAAAACCATCGGCGCGGTAGAGATCGCTGATCGCGCCGGCGATCGCGGCGAGATCCGCCTGCGAAACCTTCTTGCCGACATAGGGCTGGTAGACCGCGGCGATGCGATCGGGGGAAACGGCCCGGGCTCCGCTGACGTTGATGCCGCGCAGCACGAACTGAGGCTTGGTATCGCCGCCGGTGTTGGGCTGACCGACTGTCGGGAGTCTGACCGGAGGACGTCTCAGGGATTCCCGCTCGGTTTGGTTTTCAAAATATTTCTCTGGTTGGCGCGGATCGAAGCCCGGCTGGTTCGCCTGCTGCGCGAAAGCCTGAGGAACTCCGGCGAAAAACGGTGCCAACAGCACCATTGTGGTAACGACATGCCGCTTCCCTGCGGGCGCAACGCGCCTGTCCCCGTAGTTTGACGGAGATGTGCCCGTGAAGCGGTAAGGGTTCGTTAGCCACATGATTTTTCATAGTTTTTTATGGTCAATGAACCGTTAACGCGACCGCTCCGCTGGCCGCTTCCCGATAATCCTATGTTGAGTGATTTCGGATACCCCTCAAGGCCGGCTGTAACGCGGACTGAGGATCGTCATGCTCAACAAGATTGGAATGCGGTGCGCCTTCGCGGCTGCGCTGATCGTGGGAACGGCCTCGGGCGCATCCGCCGCGGACGACGGCGTCTGGTCGGTCGGCAAGGCCACCGGCGAGGTCTGGGTGGCCACCAGCGGCGCTCAGCAAGTGTCTTTAAGTCAGCAGGAGGCGCTCAAGCCCGGCGACACCATTCGCACCGGACGTAATGGCCGCGTGCTGCTCGTCCGCGGCGAGGAGACGATCCTGATCTCTCCCAACTCGGTGGTCGGCTTGCCGACCGAGAGCAAGGAGGGCCTCTCGACTACCATCATCCAGCGGGCAGGTTCGATCCTGCTCGAGGTCGAGAAGCGCAACGTCAAGCATTTCGAGGTCGAGACGCCCTATCTCGCCGCCGTGGTCAAGGGGACCCAGTTCAGCGTCACGGTGGGCGCGGGCAGCACCAAGGTCGGCGTGCTTCGCGGCCAGGTCGAGGTCTCCGACTTCAAGACCGGACAGATCGCCCAGGTCCTGCCGGGGCAGGCCGCCACCGTCTTCGAGCATGGCAAGCCCGGCCTCTCTCTGAGCGGCTCCGGCACCTTCAACCCAATCGAGCACGGCAAGCCGCGCGCCTCGAGCATCGAGCGCGTCCCCGTGCCGAAATCAGGCCTGTCGGCCCCGCGCAACGCCGCGAACGGCCATACGATCCACGCGCTCGGTCCAATCGATAAGGGCACCAAGGCGGCCCGCGCGCTCAAGCCATCGCAACAGGCGGCCGGAGCTCACGCGTCCAAGGGCAGTGCTGCAAAGCCTGGCGTCGTGCGGATCTCGAACTCGCTCGGCGAGGTCAAGCTGAACGTCCACAAGGTCACGCACGGGCTCGCCCACGGCGGCGGTGCCGCCGGACAGGTGCGCAACGCGCACGCCAGCACCGAGACGGTTTGGAGCGACTCGAAAGCGAGCACGACGGCGTCCAACAGCACCGTCCAGACTGCGGTCACGACGAGCAGCGGCGTGACGGCTGGCAGCACCAGCTCGTCGGCTGCGAGCACGACAATAGCCGCGACCACGGCCGGTGCGTCCAGCGACGGCTCTGGGGCCGGCAGCGGAGACTCCGGTGGCAAGACCAAACCGGACAAGGGCAACTCCGGTAACGGCAATTCCGGCGAGGGTAACGGCAACAACGGTGCCACCGGTAACGGCAGGGGTAACAACGGTAACGGCAACGGGAATGGCGGCGGCAACGGCAGCAATGGTCACGGCAATGCGTTTGGCCACAACAAGCACTGAGGCGATTTCTTAGGGGATGAGGGGGCGTACCTGCAGAAGCGGGTGCGCGGGAGGATCGGAGTGAAGCGCTATCGTCCGCATATTCTAGTCGTGACCGCGCTGGCGATCGTGCTGTCCACGGGGTGGCATGGTGCGCTTCGCAACGCGCTGACCGACCTGCGGTTCACTTGGCAATCGCGTGCCGCGAGCGGCAACGTCGTTGTGGTAGCCATCGATGCGCCCTCGATCGACCAGATCGGGGTATGGCCCTGGCCGCGCCGGCTGCACGCGGAACTGTTGCACAGATTAGAGGCCGCGGGGGCGCAGGACATCGCTTTCGACGTCGATTTCAGCTCGCCATCCGATCCAGCCTCCGACGAGGCCTTCGTGAACGCATTGCGTGACGTCGGCGGCTCGACGATCCTGCCGTCCTTCAAGCAGCCGGCGCCGAATGGCGGCGCAGCTCACATCAACCGCCCCCTGAAGCCGTTCAGCAACCAGTCGTGGCCGGCGCTGGTCAATGTCGCGATCGAATCCGACGGGCTCGTTCGCCGATATCCGTTCGGCGAGAAGCCGGGCGATGCCTTGATGCCGTCGATGGCCGTCGTATTGGCCGGGCAGGACGCCAATCGGCGGCCGCCGTTCCTGATCGATTTCAGTATTCGGGCGAGCTCCGTTCCGAGTGTCTCCTATGTCGACGTGCTCCGCGGCGAAACCGCCGCTCTCGACAGGCTGAGAGACAAGAAGGTCATCGTTGGTGCGACGGCGCTCGAACTCGGCGACCGCTTCAGCGTTCCAAATGGCCGCATCATCTCCGGACCCATCCTCCAGGCGCTGGCAGCGGAATCGATCCTCCAGAGCCGGATGCTGCGCTGGACCTCCGATACCGGCATGATCCTGGGTCTCGCTGTGGTCTGCCTGCTGATGGTGTATTCGTGGCGCCGCCTCGGACCGGGAATTCGCGTCGCAATCCTGATCTCGGCCGGGGCGGTCTTCGAGCTGGTTGCGGTCCTCGTGCAAGCAAGATGGCCGTTCATCATCGACACATCGCTGTTCCACATCGCGATTGTGGCTTATCTGACGGCGGTTGCACTCGACGAAATCGATTTCCGCGGTCTCTTGGGGCGCATCGCCGAAAGCCGCTTTCATCGTATTGCGATGTCGCTCGGCGATGGCCTCGTCTGCACCGATGAGGGTCAGCTGATCACCGTGTGGAATCCCGGCGCCAGTGCGATCTTCGGCTATATGCCCGCCGAGATCATCGGCCGCCCGTTCGAAACGCTGTGCGCCGTGTCGGTGGACGGTGACGCGAGGCCGTCCATGCGCGACGCCACATGCCAGGCCCTCCTGGTTCCCGGCGGGGCGGTCGTCGTTGAATTCGAAGGACGGCGCAAGAACGGTGAAATTTTTCCGGTCGAGGCGAGCTTCTCAGGCTGGCAGGGAACGGACGGCTTCCAGTACGGAGCGATCCTCCGCGATATCTCGGTCCGTAAGCGCGAGGCCGAACGCGTCAGATACCTCGCCGAGTACGACGCGCTAACCGGTCTTGCCAACCGCAACACGCTGCATGCCGGACTGGTCGACATGATCGCCGATGCGGGGCAACGCCCTTGCGAGGTCGCGCTACTCGTGATCGGGCTCGACGGCTTCCAGAGCATCAACGACATGCTCGGCCATTCCGCCGGAGATCTCGTGCTGCAGGCGGTCGCGGGGCGCCTGAAAACCGAGGCGCGCGACGGCGCTGTCGTTGCCCGGCTTAGCGGAGACGAATTCGCCATTGCGCGCAAAGGCGGCGACGGCGACGAGCCGATCGCAGAGTTCGCCGAGCGCATCGCGCGCGCGTTCGAAGCGCCGCTTGCGACCAGCAAGCGGCAGCACCGCGTCAGGATCAGCGTCGGCGTCGCCGTCCATCCGGAAGGCGGACACAGCGCCGACGATCTCCTGAGCAACGGTCATCTTGCGCTGACCAAGGCAAAGCTGACGCGGCGCGGCGGTTATGTGGTCTTCGAGAGCGCGATCCGGCAGGAGCTCGAGAACCGGCTGACGCTGGAGAGTGAATTGGCGCTCGCCGCCGATCGCGGCGAGTTCGAGCTGTTCTACCAGCCGCAGGTTCGCCTGATCGACGCGAGCCTGGTCGGCGCCGAAGCTCTCATCCGCTGGCGGCACCCCGTGCGCGGCTACGTTTCGCCGGGAGAGTTCATGCCGGTTGTCAATAGCTCAGCCCTGTCTGAGCGGATCGGAAACTGGGTGATGGAGACCGCCTGCCGACAGGCACGCGTCTGGGAATTGTCCGGCGACAGAGTGCGCGTCGCGATCAATTTGTCGCCCTCGCAGATCCACTCCGGCGACCTCGCGCATTCGGTTGCGGAAATGCTCGAAGCGACGGGGCTCACGCCGTCGCTGCTCGAACTCGAGGTTACCGAAGACATCCTGCTTCACGACGAAGCCCGCGTGCTCGACATGTTCAAACGCATCCAGCAGCTCGGCGTCCGCGTCCTGTTCGACGATTTCGGCACTGGCTATGCGAGCCTGAGCTATTTGAAGAAGTTTCCGCTCGATGGGCTCAAGATCGACCGGTCGTTCGTGCTCGGACTGCTCGCGAACTCCGACGATGCCGCGATCGTTGGGTCGACCATCGGCCTCAGCAAACAGCTCGGACTGACGGTCGTGGCCGAAGGCATCGAGAATCGCGCTACGGCCGACTTCCTGGTGAGCATGGGATGCGAAGAAGGCCAGGGCTATTTCTTCGGCCGTCCGATGCCGGCGGAGGCATTCGAGCGGCAATTCCTCGCAGCCGAGTGCGTCGCCGTCAGTGCCGCCTGAACGGGCCCGCTCAATTCTAGCGCCGCCGCGCGACCGCGACCCCGAACAGGAAAGCAACGAACAGGCTGGCGAGCGGCGCTTCGCGCGTGATTGCAGCGACGGTCGCGAGGGGGCGGCCCGGTTTCCTCGCTTCGTCGATAGCGGAGGTCACGCGGTCGACAGCTGCATGCAGGCCACCTGCGACTTCACCGATGGTGCGGGATACGTCCGTCGCGGCATCGATGGCGCGCTCGGCCATGCCGGGATGTGAGGTGGACTGCGGGATCTCCGTGCTCAAGTGCGCGACCTCCAGGCTGATCATGTGACGGAGGCCGATACCTTTGGCTATCCGCGCGAGCGCTCGTTCTGAACAGCGGGTCGCATGACCTTTGGCTATCCGCGACAGGCGCCGTGGTTTTGACGGCGGGTACCGGCCTTGAATGAGCAATTCGGCGCGCCGGATTTTGTTCCGAGACGAGGCGTCCCCAGCGCGGACCTTCCCCGTGAAACGACGGATGCGAATCTCTGTTAGGCTGGCTCAATCTTGCTGATCTCGGGAGACAGCTGTGACCGACCCGACCACGACGGATCGAGCCCGGCGCATCGCCTTGCTCGGCGCTCCCATCGACATGGGGGCTTCGCAGCGCGGTACCCTGATGGGCCCTGCGGCGCTCCGCACCGCCGGCCTTGCGACACTGCTCGAGAGCCTGGATTTCGAAGTGGCCGATTACGGCGATCTCTCGGTGGCCGAGCTCCGGGACCTCGCAGACAGGCCCCCCGACAAAGCCAATCACTACCGCGAAATTCAGCGATGGACGCGCGTGCTGAGCCGCAGAGGTTACGAGATCGCGAAAACCGGCGCGCTGCCGATTTTTCTCGGCGGCGATCACACGTTGTCGATGGGATCGGTGAATGCCATGGCCCGCCACTGGCAGGAGCGCGGACGCGAGCTATTCGTGCTCTGGCTCGATGCCCATGCCGACTACAACACGCCGGCGACGACGATCACCGCCAACATGCACGGCATGTCGGCGGCATTCCTGTGCGGCGAACCCGGCCTTGACGGATTGCTCGGCGATGATCCGCGCGCCCCGATCGATCCCGACAGGCTCGACCTATTCGGCGCGCGCTCAATCGACAAGCTCGAAAAGGAGTTGATGCGCACGCGCCGGATCAGGGTTGTCGACATGCGCCAGATCGACGAGTTCGGCGTCGCCGTGCTGATCCGCCGCGTCATCGAGCGCGTCAGGGCCAGCAACGGCGTACTGCATGTCAGCTTCGATGTCGATTTTCTCGACCCCTGCGTCGCACCGGGCGTGGGCACGACAGTGCCGGGCGGCGCGACCTATCGTGAGGCGCATCTGATCATGGAGCTCCTGCACGATTCCGGCGTGGTCGGGTCAGTCGACATCGTCGAGCTCAATCCGTTTCTCGACGAGCGCGGCCGCACCGCGCGCACCGCGGTCGAACTGATCGGCAGCCTGTTCGGCCAGCAGATCGCCGACCGGCCGACCCCGAGCAATGCGATCGCGCCGGGCGAGTGACGGACGAGCCGTTTGTGCATCGCGAAGAAGAGAACTGCCGTCGCCGCCACCGGATTTAGATCAGTCCAGATGGAAATCGCCTGTTTTTGAAACAGGTGCGAATTGCAAATGCTCGTCGCAGAATGTTTGATGCGGATCGCGCTTCAGCCGAGGATCCGCAAATGAGTAGAACGTTCGACAAACCCGCGGGGACGACTCGCCGCGGCTTTCTGCGCGGCGGTGCTGCGGTGGCGGGTGGTACCGTGCTGGGCGCACGCGCATCGGTTGCCGCCGAGACCGACAACCTTCCGCCCAATGTTCCCGAATGGATGAAGGCACCGGGCGAGCCGACGGGGGGGCAGCTCTACGGCGCGCCATCGCCGTTCGAGAAGGGCGTCGTGAAGAACATCTCGAAGACGCTCAAGCAGTACATATCGGCCTCCAGCCGGACGCCGTTGCAAGAGCTCGATGGCATCATTACGCCGAACGGCCTTTTCTATGAGCGTCATCACGGCGGCGTTCCCACCATCGATCCGGCCCAGCACCGGCTGATGCTGCACGGGCTCGTCGAGCGTTCGCTGATCTTCACAATGGATGATCTCAGGCGTTTCCCATCGGAATCGCGTGTCCACTTTCTCGAATGCTCCGGCAATCCCGGCTACACCAAGCCTTACGGCAAGACAGCGTCAGACCTAGTGGGTCTGGTGAGTTGTGCAGAATGGACCGGCATCAGCCTCAAGCTGGTGCTCCAGGAGGCCGGGTTGAAACCGGATGCCAAATGGGTCGTCGCCGAGGGTGCCGACGCGGCCGCGCTGACCCGCAGCATCCCGATCGAGAAATGCCTCGAGGACGCCTTGCTGGTCTACAGTCAGAACGGAGAGCGGCTGCGTCCGCAGCAAGGCTATCCGCTGCGGCTGTTCCTGCCGGGCTTCGAAGGCAACATGAGCGTGAAATGGCTGCGCCGCCTGCATGTGACGGCTGAGCCGGTTTACTCGCGCGAGGAGACCTCGAAATATACCGACCTGCTGCCGGACGGCACCGCGCGTGAATTTTCGTTCTACATGGAGGCGAAATCGATCATCACGCGGCCCTCTGGCGGCCAACGCCTGAACGCACCCGGCTTCCATGAGATCACCGGCATCGCCTGGAGCGGGCATGGCAAGATCGCGCGCGTCGAACTGTCCGTCGACGAGGGAAAGAGTTGGCAAAGCGCGCAATTGCAGGAGCCGGTGCTGACGCGTGCGTTGACACGCTTTCGCTTGCCTTGGCAGTGGGACGGAAAGCCTGCCGTAATCCAGAGCCGTGCCATCGACGAGACCGGCTATGTGCAGCCGACGCTCTCCGAGTTGCTCGCGGTGCGCGGCGAGAACTATTTCTACCACAACAACGCGACCTGGCCCTGGCGCATCGCGGCCGACGGCGAGGTGACCAATGCGCTCGCGTGAGACTTGCGGCATTGCTGTCGTCATCGTGCTGTGCGCGTTCGCGAGCGGAGCGCAAGCACAAAGCCTGTACGGCATCGGACGCCCCGCGGCGGCCGCGGAGATCGCGGGCTGGAATATCGACGTCGGACGCGACGGCAGCAATCTGCCGAAGGGAAGCGGTTCGGTCAGCCAAGGCCGCGAGGTGTTCGCCCAACAATGTGCATCATGCCATGGCGACAAGGGCGAGGGCGGGCTCGGTGACCGGCTCGTCGGTGGGCAGGGCACGATCGCAACGCCAAAGCCGATTCGCACGGTCGGCAGCTATTGGCCGTATGCGCCGACGCTGTTCGACTACATCCGCCGCGCGATGCCGCAGAACGCGCCGCAATCGCTGAGCGATGAGGAGGTTTATGCAGTGTCCGCGTACATCCTGAACCTGAATGGATTGGTCGGAGCGGACGCGACGCTCGATCCCGAATCGCTTGCAGCGGTCAAGATGCCGAACCGCGACCGGTTTGTCGGCGACGCGCGCCCCGATGTGAAACGCTGAGTGCTTATGGCGGTCAGGTTCCACGGATTGACTTGGAACTTGTCTGGGCCTGGAGCGGAACTCGCGGGACCGGATTGAATTAACCTGCGATAGGAAAACGTATGGGTCCTTCGATGGTAACGGATCGCTTCGCAAATTCCATGTCCTCGGCGCTTCGCCATCCCGGCGTGATCGCGTTGATTGTGGCCGCGGTGACGATTGCCGCGATGCTCATCGTCGATCACGGACCATGGAATCGCGCCAAGACGCAGCCCGCCCACGTCGCGATGTATGCGACCACTGGCGAGGCCGCGCGCGCCGCAGGTGCCAAAATTCTCCCGACCGAACCGAAATCACCGGTCGAGCCTGCGCGGCCGGGGCCGAAGACGTCCCCGACCGTCAATCCAGTGACGCCGTAAGACGTCTAGTTCTTGCGACCGTAGTTGAGCAATCCGCCACTCGTCTTCGGCGGATGCGCGCGAAGGGCTTCCTCGTTCGGATCGGTGCCCCAGCCGGGCCGGTCCGGAATGATCAGATGGCCGTTCTGAATTTCAGGCTCATGCGTGAAAAGCTCGCGGTCCCACGCCAGGCGATCGATGTCGATCTCCATGATGCGCAGGTTCGGCACGGCGGCGCAGAAATGCGCGTTCATCATCGAGCAAAGATGGCCGTAGAAATTATGCGGCGCAACGTTGACTTCGAACGCTTCCGCAGCGGCTGCGATCTTCATCGACTGCCAGACGCCGTTCCAGGGTGTGTCGATGATCGCGACGTCCATGGCCTGTTCGCGGAAATAGGGCAGGAATTCCCGCAAGCCCAATAGCGTCTCGCAGGACGAGATCGGATGCGGACTTTGCCTGCGGATGTAACCGAGCGCTTCTGGATTGAAACTGTCGATCTCGATCCAGAACATGTCGAGGTCCGCAATGGTGCGCAGGATCTCCAGATAGCCCTCGGTCTTGGCGTTGAAGTTGCAGTCTAGCAGGATGTCGACATCAGGGCCTGCACCGTCGCGGATCGCTTCCAGATGCATGCGCAGGTCGTGCAGGATCTTGCGATCGACGTTGATTTCGGGGGCGAAGGGCGAGCCGAAGCCCGGTCGCCAACCGGTTGGCTTGCCGTCGTCGTAGGAGAAAATGTTGGTCTTGAGCGCGGTGAACTTGTTCTCGCGGACCTCGCGTCCCATTGCCTTGACGCCGTCGAGGTTCTCGATCGGCGGTTTGTACCAGGACGGATGATTGATCCGCCACGTCGCGCAATGCGACCAATAGACCCTGACACGGTCGCGGATCTTGCCGCCGAGCAGTTCGTAGCACGGCACACCGAGACACTTCGCCTTGGCATCGAGCAGCGCATTCTCGATCGCGCCGAGCGCCTGCGCCACCACGCCGCCGGCGGCGGGACGCGTGGCCGCGAACAGTTCGGCGTAGATGCGCTCGTGGCGGAAAACGTTCTGCCCAACGACGCGGGCGGACAGGCGCTGGATCGCAGCACCGACACCCGGCGAGCCGAAGCCCTCGTCGAACTCGCTCCAGCCGACGATGCCGTCCTCGGTCGTCAGCTTGAGGAAGTGGTAGTTTCTCCAGCCGGCGTCGCAGGCGAGAATTTCGAGGCTTATTGCTTTCGACGATTTGGTCATGTCGCTCCCTGTCGCCCGGCTGGGCTTTTTTCTTTGGCCGACTCGCAAGCCCGGCTCCAGCCACAATTGTTAGGCTAACGGCCCTGCGCAGTGAAGCCTGGTGAGGTGCGCCGGGGAAGCCCCTTCCGGCCATTCTGTCGGGAAGACCCGGGGAATCCGGTGGGGACAGCCATGATGTTGCCCGGGATCGTCCTGAAAAGGCACCATGCTGTGACGTTTTTGGACACAATCGGGATCGACCCTCCGGCCATGAAATTTCTGGCTGTGATTTCGATCCTGGCGCTGCTCACGATGGGCGGAGCCGCCATTTCCGATCAGTTTCTGACGGCCGATCAGCACGCCGGGCACGGGGTGGAATAGCGCGGCGGGCTTATTCTTTTTTTGTCTTGGGGGAGACAGCGATGCTTTCGATCGACCAATTCCTGCGCTTCATCAGCGTGCCGGCCGTCTTCGCGGCCCTCGTCATCGCCTCGCAGATATCGGCAGCCTTGTCGCAAGGCTAGTCAAAGGCTAGCTGGTCAGCCGATCGCGGACGAGCCGAGCAGAGCGAGCACGGCCAGCGCCATCAACGCGGTGCCGAGCCAGCCCAGCGCGACGAGCCATGACCGGCCCTTGAAGCGACCCATGATCGCCTTGCTCGAGACGATCAGCATCATCATGGCCATGATCGGAACGGCGACGATGCCGTTGAGCACGGCGCTCCAGACCAGCATATGGATCGAATCGATGCCGGTGAACCCCAGACCGAAGCCGATGATGGTTGCGGCCGCGATGATGGTGTAGAAGCCGACCGCCTCGTCGGGCTTCGCCTCCAGGGTCGCGCGCCAGCCGAAGATCTCCGCCACGCCGTAAGCGGCCGAGCCCGCCAGCACCGGAATTGCGAGCAGTCCGGTGCCGATGATGCCGGTCGCGAACAGGGCGAAGGTGAAGTCGCCGGCGAGCGGCCGCAGCGCCTCGGCGGCCTCCGTCGCCGAATTGATGTTGGTGACGCCGTTCGCGTGCAGCACCGACGCGGTGGTGAGGATGATGAAGAAGGCGATGCCGTTGGAGAGCAGCATGCCGGAGATGGTGTCGGCCCGGATGCGCGCCAGCTCCGGACTGCCGCCGCGCTTCAGCTCGCGCAGCGGCTTGTCGCGCCTGCCCTGGTTCATCTCTTCGACCTCCTGCGAGGCCTGCCAGAAGAACAGATACGGGCTGATCGTGGTGCCGAGCACGGCGACGACCATCATGAAATAGTCGGCGCTGACATTCGTCTTCGGCCACACCGCCGCGAGCAGCGCCGTGCTCCACGGGATCTTGACGGTGAAAGCTGTCGCGACATAGGCGAACAGCGCCAGGGTGAGAAATTTCAGCACCGGCGAATAGCGCCGATAGGGCAGGAACACCTGCAGCAGGGTCGAGCCCGCCGCGAAGATCAGCGCGTGCTCGTGGTTGAGGCCGCCGATCACGAGCGAGAGCGCCTCCGCCATCGCGGCGATGTCGGCGGCGATGTTGAAGGTGTTGGCGGCGACGAGCATGGCGACGAGCGACAGCACCGCCCAGCGCGGCGCGATCTGCATCACGTTGGCGGCCAGCCCCTTGCCGGTGACGCGGCCGATCCGGGCGCTGACGAGCTGGATGGCGATCATGAACGGCGTGGTCAGAAACACCGTCCAGAGCAGGCCGTAACCGAATTGCGCGCCGGCCTGCGAATAGGTGGCGATGCCGGACGGATCGTCGTCGGCCGCCCCGGTGACGAGACCCGGCCCCAGCCTCTGCAACAGCGTCGGCGCGGATTTCGTCGGGGTGAGGGCACTGTCGGCCATGGCAGGAGCGGTCTCGGTCGGGGCGCGTCCTTCACAAATGCTAATGCGGGAACAAGGTTCCCGGGCGCGGGGTAACGGGCGTCTCGCTTGTTTTCTGATAAAGCGAATCTCCGTTTGACTCGTCGGGCAAAACACCTGTATAACTGCATTATCCAAGAACCGGGTGCAGCGGATGCGCGCATCCCGAGCGCGAGCGGCCCGCCATGGCCGGCCGTCGCAGTCCGCCCACGGACACCGGCGAGACGTTTGTCCCCTGAGCGCGTGCGGTCGGACTATTTGATGCTGACGAACATGCCCCAGGCGCCGGCCAGCGCTGCGCCGGAAAAGACGATCAGCGGGTTGTCGCAGAACGCACTTCCATAGGTGCACATGGTGACGCCGAACGAGCCGATCTCGTGATGGCTCGCGGAGTAGAACAGTCCCGACAGCACCAGCAACGCGGCGGCGACGACATACATCGACGATCTCTCCGAGCTGTCCCCGTTGCGTCTGTCGCAAGGGACGTGTTCCAGCATGGCGCGAACCCATTGCATCCTGCCGAATCCGCCCTGCTGCATTTGAACTAAAGTCGATCTTTCCCGCGAGATGCTGTCGTCGTCAGCTGCAGTTCGTGCGCAATCTGCACGTGTGATCGGAGCCGGAACGTCAGCGCCGGAACTCCCGGACGTGCTCGTCATTAACGAACATGAACAGTTGGACCAATCGAGGGGAGTGGCCCATGGGAGCCGAGCGGATGCACCCTCCGCGGTACTGGCGGATGCGAGCGGAAGAATTCCGCACCAAGGCGGACAATTGCGAATATCCCGAGACGCGGGACGTGCTGCGCAAGGTGGCGCAAAATTACGACGAGCTGGCCCGCCGCGCCGCGCGCATCTCCACACTCGAGAGCCTGGACGAACTGCGGGGGGGGGGGGACCCGCCAACAGCAAGCCGGCTTGATCGTTCAGGACAAACCCGCTTGATGGTTCAGGACAAAGCCGACGAGAAGCGCACGCTATCGTGGGGCGGCTAGGCCCCCGCTCTATCAGAAGCTCCGCCCGCGCCGTTGGAACGAATGTCCACTTTGGCACTTAGGAACTCAGTCGTCCAATGAGGGATGAGATGAGCCGCGAACAGCCAAGCCCGGCAACGAGGCCGGATCAGCATTTCAAGCCAGGGCCGGCCTGTCCCAAATGCGAGAGGGGCACGCGCTTCCTGACGTCGATCTTCGACGTGAGCCGCGACTGCTCGGTCCTGATCTATCGCTGCGAGTCGTGCCGCGAGGACGTCTGGATCTGAGCGCGGCCTTGTCCTCGGCGTCAGCCGACTTGCGGGATGGCGCGCACCACATCGCATGGCAATGTCGGATAGGAACTTCGCCCGTTTCGCTCGCTTGTCGCCTGCATCGACCACGCAAGGCGAGACAGCTCCCCACCATGCAATCACGCTACCCGTTGTTGAAGAAGTGGACAGCGGAAGAGCACGCGCGGCTGAAGGCGCTGGCCGAAGCCGGCTGGCGGCCGGACGAGATCGCCGGCGAGCTTGGTCGCAGCGAAGCCGCCGTGAGGGTGCGCGCCTGGCAGCACGGCATCGCGCTGCGCCTCGTCACGCAGAAGCGCGGACCCTGAAGGCCGGCTGGGTCGAAACCCCGCAGGCGAGCTTCCCGCTCTGCGTTCACTTTTGAACGGTCCTCGATCGCCTCCCGGCGTACGCTGCGAATGGAGCAGGAACACGGGAGCTTGTCATGCTCACCAGCTAGGAATTCGAGACGGATCTCGACCGGCAGAAAATGCACCAGCTCGATGCAAGCCAGGCGACACGACAATTGCTGCGTCGTTCGCGGGAGCAGATAGCGGCGGCGATGGTACTGCTTCAGCAACAGGTTCCGAAGATCTGGCACCCTGAACCTCCAGAACGATAGCAACCTCCTGCTCTGTCCCGCGTTTGCGCGCATGGCGAACCGAGACAGCAGGCAGCGGCCGATATGTGCCGCGTGCAACCAACCCATGACATTCATCGACGCGGTCAGTTCACCCGAGGGGGCGATTGCCATCTTCCGGTGCTCCGGCTGCAACAAGCTGTCCTGGGAGAAGCCCAGGCGAGACCAGAACCTGGCCCGCTCGCGTTGAATTTGCGCGGGGAAGAAACGGCCCCAGCCCGGGGGGCGAGCTGAGGCCGTGGGGGGTAGCCGGTCGTGCATCCGGACCGACGCCCGAATAACTTTTTGATCCCAAAAGCTGTTCCTAATTTGCTGGCCCGCCATGGCGCGCTGCGATGAAACACGCCTGAAACAGTGCTGAAACCAGATTGTCTCGAACGCCCCGCCCACTGTGCCCGACCAACCTGGCGAGAAGGAGATCATCATGATCCAGGTCGGTATCCAAGTTGGTTCGAAGGAAGAAGTCGCGTTCTTGCTGGCGCTGTTCGGCACCCACACCCAGCCGGTCAAGCGGCCGGCGAAATCGCGCGCGTGAGGCGCTGATCCCATGCCAGGCTTGGCCGAATGCCAGAGCCTCTTGCGGCTTCTGATCGCAAGGGGCGACCCGAAGGCCATCCCGCTCGCAAAGGGCGCCATCGACCAATATCTGAACACGGCGCCGGCCTGCATGCGCGGCCGCGGCCTGCGCGTGCTCCAGCGCGACGCGCTCGACCAGCACGGGACTGCGGTCGGCGTGCAGCGCTCGTTCGCCGAAACGGTGGATGCCTATATCGTCGGGAAGCTTGCCGAGGAGTGAAGCGGCCGAACGTCGTTCGCCCCTCTCGCTTCCATCTCCTCAAGAGACCGGGCAGGCACGCGACACCAGGTACTTCCGCGTCGCGCTCGCGGAGGGAGGTCGGAGTTCCCGGAACCTGTTGATTCCACCAGATTTTTTCGCTGCGCTGGAAACCCTTTGTCCGCTTCGGACCTATTACGGGCAAAGGATGCTGCAATGCCCCGATATTATTTCGACCTGCGCGACGACACCGGTGTAGCGCTCGACGAGGAAGGGCTGGAGCTGGCCAGCTTGCGCGCCGTTCAGGCGGAGGCCGCCAAATCGGTCGCGGACATGGCGCGCGATGCCATCCTGTCCGCGCCTGCCGCGGGCGGCAGGCAGACCATGGCGATCGACGTTCGCGATGCCGAAGGTCCCGTGATGCAGGTCAAGTTCTCGTTCGCGTTCGAGACCTTCAGGACGCCCTCCGCATCACGCGATCATTGACGCGTGAGAAATTCCGGCGCGGAGGACTCGGGCTCGAGCACGGCGATCTTGCGGCCGAGCTGCCAGACCTCGACCTTGCCGTGCCGCGTGAACTGCTGCGCGAAGGTGAGGGCGTTCGCATCGGAGGCGGCCTCGAACGCTTCGGCGGAGCGGAACACGCCGTTGTCGCCGACCAGATAGGCGCGATATTGCAGGGTCATGACGGTGCCCTCAGTCCGGGCGATTGCAGCCAGGCGTCGATGTGCATGGCGGTCTCGTCCTGCCGCGCCCTGCGCAGCAGCATCTCGCGGCGGCGCCCCGGCGCGAGCGCGCGCGCCTCCTCGCGCAGCCGGGCGGCCTCCTCGGCGAGCCGTTCGGTGAGTGTCGTGGTCTGCTTGAAACGTCGGCGTGTCGGCATGCACGTCTCCCTGGTTCGTGTGGGCGGGAGCAATTTCGGCGGTCGCATCACCGGTCGATGCCAATTGCCTTGCGGTGATGGACAAATCTTAACTCCCTCGTCCGCGGGAGAGACACATCATATGATATGTCGGCGGATTAAATTGCGAGAGCGGGTTGAGCCGGTTGAGGGACTTGCTCAACTTGAGTGCTTGCGATTGCAATGTTCACTTTTGGACGAAGCGCATGCCGAAGGCCCGGATATTAGGAACCAACTGTAGCAGCGGTTAACGCGTCTTCCTTCTCGATGCCGCGCGCAACAATCTTCAAGGTTTCGTCCGGCAGTGGCCGTTGCAGCGCCTTGGCCTCATCCCACGGCGCCCTTAGCCAAACGTCTCGCTCCTCCGCTGTAGTCAGCAGCACCGGCATTGCTTTCGGATGGATCGGCTCCACGACCGCATTCGGCGTCGTGGTAAGAAAACCGTACACCTGATGCGGCCCGGGGATCGGCTTCGACTTGGTGCCGCGATCACCATTGAAAGTCGTCCAGATCCCGGCGAACGCGAACAGCGGCCGAGCGTCCGCGAGCGCAAACCACACGATGTCTTTCTTCTTGGTCTCCGGGTTCGGCTCCGGCGCGTATTCGGCAAAGCTGTTGACCGGCACGAGGCAGCGATGCTCCGGCTTGAGCCACGCGCGCCAGTGCGGCGACGACGTGTTGCGAATATTCGTCACAGGCGGGCCGCCGGTCCGAGGCGGGGGCGGCATGCCCCAGCGCATCAGCACCATCTCTCGCTCGCCGCCCGCATCGCGAATGACGGGCGCGGGGTAATCCGGGAACACGCCCGGCATCGGCGGCAAATTGCCTTCATAGCGGCGGACCACCCGGAACAATTCGGCGATAGCCGCCTGATTGGTGGTGATCGAATAGAGATTGCACATGTCTGCCTGTTTGGAAGCTCTTGGACTTGTAGACTCTAGCGCTCTTCGTTTGGGTGGACCCACTTGTATGGCGTGATGCTTTGCGTTTCGGTCAGCTTGATGATGTGGACGGGGGGGCGAATAGGCGGGCGTTCGCAAAATGGAGGAGTGAGCACAGCACCTGCAGCCCAACGGATTTGACACGTCGGGCAAAACACTCGCAGAATAGCATCATTGAAGATCAGCCCGCGCGGAGCAATCCGCCGCGGGCTTTGTATTTGCGGAGACTCGTCATTTAAACAAACGGATTACCCCGATGGATGCGCGATGCGCTATCTCATCTGCCGGCCCCCACGCCACCGCAGCAAGCCGGCAGCGTCGATGAGCCTGCGCACGCTGGGCGTGCAAATATTCGAATCTTGAGCCGCGTTCCTTCGCGCCCGACCTGAAGCTAGTCCGCAGCCGGTCCGAACCACCTCGTCATCGCGTCCGCGAGTCCGTGTAGGCTCTCGTCTCCCACCCACGCCACATGCCCGTCGGGCCGCACCAGCACGGCGCCGGGTGCTGCGACTTGCCCGATCGCCGGAAGCTGCCACGGGCCCTCGTATTCGGCCTCGATGCGATCGATGCGATCGGTCCAGGGCGTAATGTCGAGGCCGCCTGTCTTGCCAAAATCGAGCAGCAAGCCGCGCGCGCCGTGCAGCAGCGTGAACAGTCGCAGCGGACGCCCGTCCACCGTCAAATCGAGATCGGGCATGCGGCGCCCGAGCAGCGCGTGGTCTTCACCCAGATCGTAGTGCACGTCGAGCCCGCTCATCATCGCGCCAAAACGCTGGCGCGGCGCGTCCATGCCGAGCAGCTCGGCGACGATGTCGCGCGCGGCCTTGAGGCCGTCCTCGCCGCGGCGGAGCAGGGCGATTTGCGCCATGGTGTTGCGCAAGGTCCGCGCGGCGACGGGATGGCGCTCAGTGTGGTAGCTGTCGAGCAGGGTTTCGGGCGACAGGCCCTTGACCACCTGCGCGAGTTTCCAGCCGAGATTGACGGCGTCCTGCACGCCAATGTTGAGGCCTTGCCCGCCGACGGAGTGATGGATATGCGCGGCATCGCCGGCGAGCAGCACGCGACGCTTGCGATAGGACACCGCCTGCCGTGCCGCGTCGGTGAAGCGGGAGATCCAGGACGGGTTGTGGAGTCCGAAGTCGGTGCCGTACACGGCGACGAGGGCGTCGCTGAGATCGCGGGGGCCGGGCGCGCCGGTGCGATCGAGCGTCGCTTCCGTCACGACCACCAGCACACGTCCGCTCTCGGTCTTGCTGAGGCCGTGAAAGCCGAGCGCGTCGTGGCGCAAGCCCCATGCGGGCTCGTCCCGCATCTCGACTTCGGCCATGAGGTTGCTCAGCGTCGGATCTGTGCCTGCGAAGTCGATGCCGGCGGCCTTGCGCACCAGGCTGCGGCCGCCGTCACAGCCGACCAGATAATTCGCGCGCAAGGTCTCGGCGCCGGACAGCGTCACGTCGATGCCGGCCTCGTCCTGCGCGAAGCCCGTGACCTCGCGGTTTCGATAGATCGGCACCGCGAGCTCGCTGACCCACTCGGCCAGGATGCGCTCGATGTGGCTCTGCCGCAGCGCGAGCCCGTAGGCGTGCCGGGTGGGGAGGTCGCTGATATCGAGCCTGGTCCAGGCGAAGCCCGCGAGCTGCGTGATTTGCCCTTCGCGCAGGAAACGATCCGCGACGCCGCGCTGGTCGAGGATCTCGATGCTGCGCGCGTGCAAGCCGCCGGCGCGCGTGCCGACCAGTTCCTGATCGGCGCGCCGTTCGACCACGGCGACGTCGACATTCGCCAGCGCGAGCTCGGCGGCCAGCATCAAGCCGGTCGGGCCAGCGCCGGCGATCACCACGGCGTGGTCTTCGTGGCGAGCGCCGGCCGTTCTGGCGTGGTCGCGCGTTCGGGACGTCGGAAGCAGTACAGGCATGTGAGACCCCTCGGGATGGTGTTCGGGTCGAGGGTTCTACGGCAGGGGCGGGGGCTTGAAGCAAGCCCGTCGCACACCACATATCTGAGTGGGGAGAGAGAGAACCTTTTGTCCGCGTTCGCCGCGTTGACACGTCGGGCAAAACACCGGCATAATGCCATCATCGAAAAGAGTTTGGTTCACCCGCGCGGAGGCGATCCGACGCGGGTTTTGTTTTGGGTTTTGCGCTTTCCGGCGTTTTTTTTGCGGGGGCCTGCGACCTTCAGCAGATGCCTGTGGTCCGCTGCATGGTGCTGGCGAGTTCCTCGAACGAGAACGGCTTCCTGATCATGGGGAGACCGTCGCGCCGGGGCTCACGCCCCGACAATTGCAGGATCTTCAGTTCCGGGCGGCGTCGTCTGGCCAGCTCGGCGAGTTCATGACCGTCCATGCCGGGCATGTTGATGTCGGTGATGAGGATGGAGATATCCTGGTTCTGCGTGAGCCGGTCGAGCGCATCCGGGCCGCTATTGGCGCTGATGACGTCGCAGCCGAGATCTTCCAGCATGTCGACGATGACGTCGAGCACGCCGGGATCGTCGTCAACAACCAGTACGGTATGGCTCATCGCACAACGTTCCTTCCTGAAGGAATAAACGCGGCCGCCTTGGCGTAAGTTCCGGCACGGCGTGGTCGAATGAGCGATGTTTTGCACGTCGCGCCGCTCGCGGAGCGGCCTAATCGTCCTTCGACAGATCGCCGGGCCTGGTGGGAAGGTCGATGGTACCGCCCTCGCCATGCACGAGATCGCGGTTGTTGTCCTCGGTCTCGCCGGCGTCTTCAACGATGGCCTCTTGTGTGTCGCGCTCCTTGTCGATATGCGGCTTCTGGCGGGGCAAGTCTCGCGATGTTTTCGGAATCATGTTCAGTGCCATTGGTCGATCCTCCTGACCGGCTTAACGCGGGCAGGGACGGTTCGTTCGTTGATACGTCGGGGGACGCCGGCAGCCTGACTGGAAATGGTTTCCCGAAGGTCTCCGTCAGTTTTAATTCGCAAAAAGCGAAATAGAGCTTGACCCGTCGGGCAAAACACTGGCATAGTGGCATCATCGAAAAGTTCTCAACGCCCGCGCGGGACAACATCCGCCGCGGGTTTTTTCGTATCCCATTTTCGGAATCGGACGGCGGCCCACGCATCACGGCCACGCACTCGCTTGAAACGCGTTGAGGGAGCGCCGATCGGCGTGCCGCCGTCCGTACCATTGCTGGCCGTGCACGCGCGAACGTGCCGGCCCGCGGCGCGAGCAATGTGCTCGCGCCGCTGCGGTCTCCGGATGCGGAGATAGGGTTCGCGCCCGAAACGATCGCGCCTCATTCGCGATCTGCCGCGCATTTCTTTGTCGAGGAGAGACGATGACGGCCTATCTGATATCGCTCGCGCTCGCCGGCCTGGTTGCAATCGCGCTGTGGGAGACGTTGTCTTGAGCGAGGACATGGAAATTGCCCTCGTGAGCGAGCCGGTCCGCGCGCCTGCGCGACGGAAGACGTCCAGCGCGCGCACCCTGACCGAAATCCGCTCGCTGGCGCGGAGCCACACCAGGACCGCGCTCAGGGTGCTGGTCGGCATCATGCGCAGCGACGACGCGACACCGGCCGCCCGTGTCTCGGCCGCCAATGCAATCCTCGATCGCGGCTGGGGCAAGGCGGCGCAGCCGATCGAGAACGGCGAGGATGGCGTGCTGGAATTGATTCACCGGATCGAGCGGATCATCGTGTATCCCGGGAGTGCGGCTGGCGGCACCGCTGGGCGCGACGCCTGAGCCAACGGCTGTGAAAGGGTGAGCGAGCGCATCCATTGTCCATCCTGAAAATTCCGACGGCCAAGATCTTCGAGCCGCTGCTCAAGCCCGCCCGCTACAAGGGCGTCTACGGCGGGCGCGGCTCGGGCAAATCGCATTTTTTCGGCGAGCTTCTCGTCGAGACCTGCCAAGCCGAGCGCGGCACGCTGGCGGTCTGCATCCGCGAGGCGCAGCGGACGCTGGCGCAGTCATCCAAGCGGCTGATCGAGGGCAAGATCGCAAGTCTTGGTCTCGGCCACGGCTTCCAGTTGTTCAGCGACAAAATCGAAACGCCTGGCGACGGGTTGATCATCTTTCGCGGGCTTCAGGCCAATCTGGTTGTCTCCTTCTACTTCGCCAAGCGCGGCTTCGAGAATGTTGCGAGGATCATCAAGCGGTGAAGATGCCAGATGACGAGATCAGGGCGATCGTTGCCGAGACGCTGGCTGAGCAACACAGGCTTCAGCAAGCGAATATCGATGCGATCGTATTGAGGACGGTGGCGTCGGTGCTGGCGTCTTTCGGAATCGAGGATGACGACCGAAAGGAGCTGAGGGCTGATTTTCAGCACCTGCGCCGATGGCGAACGAGCGTGGAGCAGGCGCAGAGCTACACCTTCAAAGCCGTCATTACGGTGATCGCCACCGGGCTGATGGGCGCGGTTTGGCTAGGTGTCACGGTCGTGCTGGGCAAGTGAGCCTCAATCGGCACGACATTCTGCACTTCCACTCACGTTCATTTCGTCTCCAATGGACCGTCCCATGTACAGAATTCGCATCGTCGATGCATCCGATGACGACATCGTCGATACATTGGCCGACCTGCATCAGTCGACGTTCTTCGATGCGGCTCCCTTGCCACAATTTGAGTTAGGGACGTGGTGGCTTGCCTATCACGGCGATGAGCCAGTAGCCTTCGCCGGTGTCGTGCCGTCAACGCACATTCGAAATGGCGGTTATTTCTCCAGGGTCGGTGTGTTGCAGCGGCACCGGGGACGTGACCTCCAGTGCAGGCTGATGCGGGTGATCGAGGCAAGGGCACGGCGTATTGGATGGGACAGCATCGTCTCGGATACGACGGACAATCCGGTGTCTGCCAATAATTTCATCCGGGCGGGCTATCGGCTCTTTGAACCTCATGTGCCCTGGGCTTGGTCGCATACGCTTTACTGGCGAAAGGCGCTTTGCTGAGCGAATGGAGCGAAGTTTCCCGTGGTGCGGAACGTGATTCACGCAACGTAAGAATGGTTCGCGCGAGATGAACCGCAACACGGACGTTCAAGGGCCCGGCAGCTTGACAGCTGCCGGGCCCTTTTTGCGTATTGAAGCGATGCGGGCGAAGGACTTGCGAAGTCAGCGGTGCCGGGCTTTAAGTTTGCTCCTGCGGGACATTCGGCAACCATAAGCCGATGTAAGGGAGCGCCGTCGATGCCCACCAAGCCTCAATTGCCGGAACGTTCGTCGCGCGCGACGAGGGCGCCTACCGCGCTCGACGGTCTGCTGGTCGTCGATTTCACGCGTGTGGTTGCTGGCCCAGCCTGTACGCAGACGCTTGCTGATTTCGGCGCGCACGTCATCAAGATCGAGAATCCAGACGGGGGCGACGACACGCGTGCGTATGAGCACGCCGAGATCGGTGGAGAGAGTGCTGCCTATCTGAGCCTCAATCGCAACAAGCGCGGCATCACGCTCGACCTTACCGTGCCGGAGGCTCGTGAGATTGCGCTGGATTTGATTCGCAAGGCCGACGTGGTCGTCGAGAACTTTTCCAGCGGGGTCATGAAGAAATTTGGCCTCGATTATGAAACGGTTGCGCCGCTCAATCCGCGGCTGGTCTATTGCTCGATCTCCGCCTACGGGCGCACCGGACCGTTTGCCTCGCGTCCCGGTTTTGATCCGATCACGCAGGCGGAAAGCGGCTTCATGTCGCTCAACGGATTTGCCGATGGCCCGGCGGTTCGCACCGGCCCGCCCATCGTGGACATGGCGACGGGGATGTCTGCCTGCAACGCCATCCTGATGGCGCTGTTGGCGCGGGATCGACTCGGTCGCGGCCAGCATGTCGAGGTCGCCCTGTTCGACGTCGCGATGGGTATGACCGGCTTCTATGGCATGGCCTATCTGATCAACGGCGAAAATCCCGGCCGGTTTGGTAATTCGCCGAGTGGCTCTCCTACCGTCGGCGTGTACGAGGCCTCCGATGGACCGCTTTACATGGCCTGCGCGAATGACCGGCTCTATCGCCGGCTGGTCGTTGAAGTGCTGAACCGGCCGGATCTGATCACCGATCCGCAGTTTGCCTCGCGCAAGGCGCGTTCCGAGCACAAGGAGCTTCTGCGGGCAGCCATTGCGGAGGTCTTTGCGAGCGATACTCTCGAGAACTGGATGACCAAGATGAAGCTGGCCAATATCCCGGTCGGCTATCTCCGGACGGTCGAGGAGGGGTTTAATGCACCGGAGGCGCGAGCGCGCCATCGCTTGAACCGGATTCCACATCGTACGGCAGAGTGGGTCCCGAACATCGAGCCGCCGATTGCCATGAGCTTGACCGGCCCGGTTGATCCTGTGGCTGCTCCGTTGCTGGGCGAGCACACGGAGCAGGTGTTGCGTGATACGCTCGGTTACGACGAACGTCGGATATCGCAGTTCGCCCAAAAGGGTGTCTTTGGCTCGGGCAAACCCGCGACGTCGGGCTGAGCCTGAGCGTTGATCGTACAGGCCAGGCCTCGCGCGGCTTGCGGATCACGGCTTGGCGATGTCGGCGCCTTCGCGACATCGCATCCTTCCTGGCAGCCGGGTTCAGGGCGACCATACCCGGCCAGCGCGGCCTTGGCTTGATTTGGCGATGTTCCAGCCGCATAAATGCGTGAAGCGAGGGATACGAATGGCGCCTAGTCAAGAGCCGAGCGCGGGCCGGTCCGCGGCGGCGCAATCCGATGAAACTGCCCATGCGGCAATGGTCGCGAAGGCCCGTGCGCTCGTCCCACGGCTGCGAGAGCGGGCGGCGCGGACGGAGGAGTTGCGGCATCTGCCGCCCGAAACGGAGAAGGATCTGCACGACGCGGGCCTGTTCCGGATGCTTCAGCCCAAGCGCATTGGCGGCGCAGAACTCGACTATGTCGCCTTGATCGATTGCGCGGACCTGCTCGGACAAGCAGATGCCTCGGTGGCATGGAATCTGGCCAATCTGGCGAGCCATCATTGGATGCTCGGCATGTTCGAGCCGAGGGCGCAGGATCTGGTCTGGGGCCGTGACCCGGACGCGCTGATCGCGTCCTCGTTCATTTTTCCGGCCGGGCGTGCCACGAGAGTCGCGGGCGGATACCGGCTCCATGGCAGCTGGCCGTTCTCCTCGGGCGTTGCCTCTTGCGCATGGAACATGCTTGCAAGCGTCGTCTACTCCGACGACGAGGCAGACGGCATCGAGTATCGGATATTTCTGCTGCCGAGAGCCGACTACAAGGTCCTCGACACCTGGAATGTCGCGGGACTGCGGGGGACAGGGTCTTGCGACGTGGAGGTCAGGGACGCTTTCGTGCCCGACGATATGACGGTCGCGGTCGGCGATCTCGACGGCGGCCCGACGCCGGGAAGCAAGCGCAATCCCAACCCGCTGTATGCGCTTCCGGTGTTCTCGCTGTTTCCCTACGTCCTCTCCGGCGTCGCGCTGGGGAACGCGCAGGCGTGTCTCGACGATTATGCGGAGGTCGTCCGTCATCGCATTTCCACCTACAACCACGCCAAGCTGAGCGACTTTCAAAGCACCCAAATCAAGATCGCCGAGGCCTCGGCGAAGATCGACGCTGCACGCCTGATCATGCGCTCGGCCTGTCTGAATGCCATGGAGGATGCACGGCGGGGTCGTATCCCCGATATGGCGACCAAGACCAGATATCGGCGCGACGGTGCTTTTTCAGTAAACTTCTGCACGGATGCGGTGTCGATGCTGTTTGCCGCGAGCGGAGCGCGAGGCCTGTTCACGACGGGCGCGTTGCAGCGGCAATTCCGCGATGCGCACGCGATCAATTCGCATCTCGCATTCAATTTCGATGCGGCCGGCACCAATTATGGACGCGTGGCGCTGGGCCTGCCGTCCGAGAATCTCACGCTGTGAGGCCGGCCGATGAATGATCTGCCGAAGCAGCCGGCCGTTCCCGATCCGGCCAACGAACTCGCGAGCGACAGCTCGCCGATCGATCCCCGAGATTTTCGCAGCGCGCTTGGCACGTACGCCACGGGGGTGACGATCATCTCAGCCGCGGCTCCTGACGGCAAGCCCTATGGCCTGACGTGCAATTCGTTCGCCTCGGTCTCGCTGAATCCGCCGCTGGTTCTTTGGAGCCTGGTCGTCTATTCCTCTAGTCTAATCATCTTCCAGAACGCCAGTCATTTCACGGTCAACGTTCTCGGTGTTTCGCAACAGGCGCTTGCGAGCAAATTCGCCAAATCGTCTGATGACAAGTTCACCGGTGTCGCCTGGACGCCGGGCCTCGGCAACGCGCCGGTGCTCGCCGAAAGCGTCGCGAATTTTCAATGCCGCTCGGTCAATCGCTATTACGGCGGCGACCACGTGATCTTTCTCGGTGCGGTCGAGGCCTATACTTACAATGCGAAGGAGCCCCTGCTGTTCGCGCGAGGCGCGTTTGGCCGATTTCTCGCCGACGCCGAGCGCAAGTAGTCACTTTAGCGCGCTTCAGTTCGCGCTCGACGGTTCAGCGCTCCCTGCCGAAAGCTTGTAGATTTCGAGCGCATCCGCGTCCGCGCCTCGCGCGGCCTTGGCGAGCCTGAAAAGTTGTCCGGCAAGCGAGGCCATGGGCACCGGCGTCAACGTCGTCTGCGCGACATCGGCGACGGTATCGAGGTCCTTGAGCATCGTGGCGATGTGACCAAGCGGTGGTGAGTGAGTCCCCTGGACCATCCGCGGCACGAACAGCTGCAGCGGAATGGAGTCCGCGAAGCCGCCGGCGAGTGCTTCGGGCAACCGGCTGGCGTCGATTCCGGCGTTCACGGCGAGGCGTGTTGCTTCCGCAAGAACGGCCATCGCGCATCCGACGATCACCTGGTTGCACAGCTTTGTGGTCTGGCCGGCGCCGGTCGGGCCCATGTGGGTGAGCCTGCGTGCCATGGCCAACACGTAGGGGCGCACCCGCTCGATATCGGTGGCTTTTCCGCCGGCCATGATGGCAAGCGTGCCTTCCTCGGCGCCCTTGGTACCACCGGACACCGGCGCATCGATCCAGCCGGCGCCGTTCGCTGCTAACAATCGGGCTGCAAGGTCTCGTGCGGCGTCAGGATGGATCGACGAGAAGTCGACCACGAGCTTACCCGCGCCGGGCGCTGTTGAGATGCTCTCGCGCCCGAAGATCACCTCTTCCACGGCAGCCGCATCCGTCACGCACATGAAGACGATGTCCGAGCTCTCCATCAAGTCACGGGGAGTGGCTGCGCGCCTGGCACCGTCCTCCACGAGTGCGGCCATCTTCCCTTCCGAACGGTTCCAGACAGTGACCTGATGGCCGGCCTTGAGCAGGCGCCGGCTCATCGGCGTCCCCATCAGTCCAAGGCCGAGATAGCCGAGCCGCTCGACGCCCTGCGGGTTTGTCTTGCTCCCTTCAGCCATAGGTTGCCTCCATCTGTCGCTCCGCGATGCCGCGCGACGTTGCATTACCATACATGGTGTATCCCACGACGAAACCACGCGGCCGGCATGGCTTGCTTGATTGTTTGAACCATGAAACATTTGCCGCGGTCGGGTTGGATGGCGCCGATCGGCGCCTGGGCAGCGGAGTGGGCACGATGCGAACCGTTTCGAAGTGGATCCTGGCTTTGGGGGCGGCAGCGGCCGTGAGCGCGAGCGCAGGCTCGTCATGGGCGCAGCAGACAATTCGCGTCGGCTGGACGATTCCGGCCGAAGAATCCAAGTACTGGATGATGCGCCGCCCGGCTGAGTTTCCCAATATCGGCAAGGCCTACAACATCGAATGGACCCAGTTTCAGGGCACCGCTCCGATGACGCAGGCCTTGGCGGCCGGCGCGCTGGATTGCGCGACGCAAGCGCCGCTGTCGCTCGCCAACGGCGTGGTTGGCGGCAACCTCAAGGCCTACATCGTGGCGCAGCATGTCTTCGAGAAGGCCGGTGGTTTCTCGGTCTACTGGGCTGTCATGGACGACTCCCCGATCAAGACGATCGCCGATCTCAAGGGCAAGACGGTCGGAATTTCCGTGATCGGCGGCGGCACCCAAGGCCCGTTCAACCTGTTGCTGAAGCAGAACGGCATCGATCCGGCCAAGGACATCAAGCTGGTCGAGGTCGGCTTTGCCGTCTCCGAAGATGCGTTGCGGCAGGGCCGCGTCGATGCGGTCAACATGAACCAGCCGTTTGCCGCGCGCGCGGAGGCAAAGAGTGGCACGCGCAAGCTGTTCTCGCTGTCGCAGGCGATGCCGAACATCGTGCACATCCTGGAAGCCTGCCGTGCCGACTTCGTCGACAAGAATCCGGAAGTGGTCAAGGCTTACGTGCGTGACATTACATCCGGCATGAAGAAAGCGCTGGCGAACCGCGAAGAGACGTTGAAGGTCGTCAACGAAGTCCTGAAAGCACCTATTCCGGTTCTCGAGACCTATCTGCTCAAGGACAACGATTTCGGCCGCGATCCTGGTGCGGCACCGAATTTCCCCGCGATCCAGAAGATGCTGGACATCTATGCGGAGACCGGGATGCTGCCAAGATTGGATGTCGCGCAATTCAAGCATTCGACGATCGTCGCTCCGCTGCAATAGGCGATCGGGCGAATGGACCGAGCGGGAAGGATGCGGCGTCCAGGATGATCCGGGACGTTGCATGAAGAAGATGCACGTATGAAGAAGCTTCGATCTCGGATCACGACGGATGGTCTCGACCGGGCCCCGCACCGCGCGTTCATGCGCGCCATGGGGCTCGACGACGCTGCGATTGCGAAGCCGATGGTGGGCGTCGTCAGCATGAAGGGCGAACAGACGCCCTGCAACATGACGCACGACTTTCAGGTCGCCGCGGCCAAGACCGGAATCGAGGAGGCCGGCGGCACGCCGCGCGAGTTTTCGACCGTATCGGTTTCCGACGGTATCAGCATGAATCACGAGGGGATGAAGTTCTCGCTGTTTTCGCGGGAGCTGATTGCCGACTCGATCGAAGCCGTCGTGCATGGGCTCGCCTACGACGCACTGATCGGTTACGGCGGATGCGACAAGACGCTTCCCGGCGTGATGATGGGCATGGTCCGGTGCAACGTGCCGGCCATTTTCATCTATGGCGGCAGCGCGCTGCCGGGCCGCGTGGACGGGCGAACCCTGACCGTGCTCGACTCCTATGAGGCGGTCGGCAGCTTCATGACGGGAGAGATCGATGGCGCGACGCTCGAGCGGATCGAGCGGGCCTGCCTGCCGACCATCGGCGCGTGCGCCGGCCAATTCACTGCCAACACCATGGGGATGGTGTCTGAAGCGATGGGCCTCACCATTCCCAACGTGTCGATGGTGCCGGGTGTCTATGCCAAGCGCGCGCAGATATCCAGGCGGGCCGGGCGCCTCATCATGGAGATGCTGGAGCGCGGCGGGCCTTTGCCGCGCGACATCGTGACCCGGAAATCCCTGGAAAACGGAGCGGCAATTGTGGCTGCCACGGGTGGTTCGACCAATGCTGCGCTGCATCTGCCAGCCATCGCGAACGAGGCCGGCATCGCATTCACGATCGATGATGTCGGCGAGGTCTTTGCCAGGACGCCGCTGATCGGAAACCTGCGGCCGGGAGGCAAATATACGGCGAAGGACGTCTACGATATCGGCGGCGCCGCCGTGGTGATTCGGGAGCTGATCCAGAGCGGGCATATTGATGGCAGCTGCTTGTCTGTCACAGGCCGCACAATCGCCGAAGAATATGGCACCGCCAACGCACCTGACGGAGAGATCGTTTACACGGCTGGCGCGCCGATCATGCCGGATGGCGGCGTCGCGGTGCTGAAGGGAAACCTCTGTCCGGACGGCGCGGTTATCAAGGTCGCGGGCCTGAAGAGCCAGTTCTTTGAAGGCGTGGCGCGCGTTTTCGAAGACGAGGAGGCCTGCGTCGCTGCGGTTCGTGATCGCACCTATCGGGCGGGCGAGGTTCTCGTGATCCGCAACGAAGGGCCGGTGGGCGGCCCGGGCATGCGCGAGATGCTCGGCGTCACCGCGCTGATCTACGGACAGGGCATGGGCGAGAAGGTGGCCCTTATCACGGATGGACGGTTCTCCGGCGCCACCCGCGGAATGTGCATCGGCTATGTGTCTCCCGAGGCCTTCGTTGGCGGTCCGCTGGCGCTGGTACGCGATGGCGACAGGATCCGGATCGATGCTGCGAACCGGCGGATGGATATGCTGGTCGACGAGGAAGAACTCACGGCTCGCCGGCACGATTGGAAGCCGCGTCCGCCTCGTCACCGTGCCGGCGCCCTCGCCAAATATGCGCGATTGGTTGGCCAGGCACCGGGCGGGGCCGTGACGCATGAGGGGCCCGCGGAATGGCCCTGGTTCGGATGACGCGGCGCACTTGCCCGAAACAGCCAATGGCCTGGCAAGTTTCTTGCTAAGCTCGCGTCGCTGACGAAGGATGTTCAGCAAGCCTGTTGCGCAGGGTTCGCGCGAATGAAGTGAGACGGGATGAAGGTAGTGCCTTCGAGATCGAGCGAATGGGTGAGACCGGTGACGCCGCAAAAACCGGCTTCTGCAATCATCGAGATCGAGAGCGTCTCGCAGGTATTTCAGACCTCGGCGCGCAAGGACCATGTGGCGCTATCGGACATCTCCCTGGCGATCGAGGAGGGAGCCTTCGTCTCCATTCTTGGCCCGTCCGGCTGCGGCAAGTCGACATTGCTTTACGTCGTCGGCGGCTTCGTCAGCCCGACCAGCGGCTCAGCGAAGATCAGGGGACGGACGATCACGGGACCAGGGCCGGATCGCGGTCCGGTATTCCAGGAATTCGCGTTGTTTCCGTGGAAGACCGTGCTGGGCAATGTGATGTATGGCCCTCGCCAGCAGGGCGTGCGCACCACCGAGGCGGAAGCACAGAGCCGGGCCTTGATCGAGATGGTCGGGCTCAAGGGCTACGAGAATTTCTATCCCAAGGAGCTGTCCGGCGGCATGAAGCAGCGCGTGGCACTGGCTCGAACGTTGGCTTACCATCCTGAGGTTCTGTTGATGGACGAGCCGTTCGGCGCGCTCGATGCTCACACGCGAACGCGGCTGCAGAACGATCTGTTGAATATCTGGGAGCGTGATCGCAAGACGGTGCTGTTCGTCACTCATTCGGTCGACGAAGCGGTTTTTCTATCCGACAAGGTCGTGATGATGTCGAAGTCTCCCGGCCGCATCCGCGAGGTCATCGACATTGATCTGCCCCGGCCGCGCCGCCGCAGCGAGCTGCTGCTCGATCCACGGTACCAGAAATATGTCGTCGACATCGAGCGCATGTTCGACGAGGTCGAAGATACGGGATCGGCGTCATGACATCGCTGACGGCCCTGGCCAAGCGTGCCGCGCCGGTGTTTGCCTGCATCGGGCTTCTTGCGGCATGGCAAGTTGCGTCACTCGCGCTGAAGAACGACAGCTTCCCGACGGCGATCGAGGCAATCCGTGTAATCCCGGACATCCTCGGCGACAAGGAAGCGCTGATCAACATCCTGGCCTCGCTCCGCCGCATGGCGGTCGGGTTTGGCATAGCGGTATCGGTCTCGATCCCACTCGGCCTGTTGATGGGCCGCAGCCGGGCCGTCGCGGCCTTCTTCAATCCGCTCCTGATGGTGATCTACCCGGTGCCGAAGGCCGCCTTGATGCCGATCATCATGCTGTGGCTCGGCGTCGGTGACATCACGAAGACGCTGGTGATCTTCCTCGGCGTCAGCCTGCCCGTGATCTATCACAGCTTCGAGGGCGCCAAGGCGGTGGAAGAGAAGATGCTGTGGTCGGGCGCCGCCATGGGGCTTTCGCCTGCGCAACGCCTAGTTCGAATCGTACTGCCGGCGGCGTTGCCGGAGATCTTGACCGGTTGCCGCACCGGACTCGTGCTGGCGCTGATCACGATGATCACCAGCGAGATGATCGCGCGTCAGTCCGGCGCCGGCAATATCCTGTTCAATGCCCTCGACATGGGCCAATACGACACCGTCTTTGCGATGATCATCATCGTCGGCGCGATGGGAATCTGCCTCGATGCGATCTTCGAGCGGGTCCGCGCAAGGCTGGTGCGCTGGTCTGAGCCTCAGTTCGACATGCCGCTGAGCTTCTCATGATGCCGCAGCTTCGCTCCACCAGCATCATCCTCGGGCTCGCGCCGATCGTGCTGGTGATCGCGCTGTGGCAAGGCCTCGTATCATTTGGCTTTGCACCTGCGGTGTTGCTGCCGCCGCCGGGATACGTCTTCAGCAGGTTGCTTCAGCAACTCGTGACATGGACGTTTCAGCAGGAGATCGCGGCGACCCTGATCCGGCTGTTTGCCGGCTTCGCCATTGCGGTCGTGCTCGGTGTCAGCATCGGCATCGCCGCCGCCGCCAGTCCGGCTATCAACGCCGTGGTCCGGCCGATCGTTCGCGTGCTCGCGCCCTTGCCCAAGGTCGCGCTCTATCCAGCATTGCTGCTGCTACTCGGTTTCGGCCACGGATCGAAGATCACGCTGGTGGCGGCGGATGCCCTCTTTCCCATTCTCTTGTCTACCTATTACGGCGCGTCGACGGTGGAGCAGAAGCTGATCTGGTCGGCCATGGCGGCGGGAACGCCGCGCTATCAGATCCTGTTCAAGGTGGTGCTGCCAGCCGCGATGCCGTCGATCCTGACCGGTTGCCGGATCGGCCTTGTCATTTCCTGTATCGTGGTGTTTCTGGCGGAGATGATCACGTCGAGCGACGGGCTCGGACATGTGCTCGTCACGGCGGCCCGGACCTTTCAGGCCGTCGACATGTTCGTGCCGCTGATCACGATCTCGCTGCTGGGCCTGATCCTCAATGGTCTGCTGGGGGCAGTGCGCGCGTATCTGCTGCGGGGTTTCCCCGAAGCATGAACTGACGAAGAAGAAACAGAAAGACGGGAGTAGACCATGCTGGCTGATCGCATTGAGGCAAAATGGATCGACGCATTTTGCGAGATTTTTGAGCGATGCGCCGTCAAGGCCGGCGATACCGCGGCGATCCTCTCGGAAACCCAGTCACGTGCGTTGAACGTTCATCTGGCGGAGCTCGCGCTGCTGCGGATGGGCGCCCGACCATTTCACGTGGTCATGCCGACCCCGCGTAACCGGAATATCGTTCCGGTTCGCTCAACCGGTGCAAGCGAGGCAATCCAGCGGCTCGGTCCGGTCATCACCGCGCTTCAACAAGCCGGCTTTGTGGTGGATTGCACCATAGAGGGCTTGATGCATGCGGTGGAGACACCCGAGATCCTCAAAGCCGGCGCGCGTATTCTGGTGATCTCCAACGAGCATCCCGAAGCGCTGGAGCGGATGGTGCCGGATTCCGCGCTTGAGAAGCGCGTTCGCGCGGCGGCGAAGATGCTGCGCGGGACCAAGCGGATGCGGGTGACGTCAAAAGCCGGCACGGCGCTCGACGTCGATATGGTCGGCGCGTCCACGGTCGGCGTCTGGGGCTGGACGGACAAGCCGGGTACGCTGGCGCATTGGCCCGGGGGCATCGTCGTTAGCTTCCCCAAGAGCGGAACGATCAACGGCACGCTGGTGATGGCGCCCGGCGACATCAACCTGACCTTCAAGCGTTACCTGACCTCGCCGGTGAAGATGACACTGAAGGACGATTATGTCGTCGAGCTGGAAGGCGCGGGCACGGATGCCGCAATGATGCGAGCCTATCTTGCCGCCTGGGGCGATAAGGAAGCCTATGCGGTATCGCATGTCGGCTTCGGCATGAATCCCGGCGCGCGCTACGAGGCGCTGTCGATGTATGACCAGCGCGACACCAACGGCACGGAAATTCGTGCCGTCTCCGGCAACTTCCTGTTCTCGACCGGTGCCAACGAATTCGCCGGCCGTTACACGGCGGGCCATTTCGATCTGCCGATGATGGGGACGACGATCGAGCTCGATGGCATTGCTGTGGTGCGCGAAGGGGTGCTGCAGGACGTCTTCGGCTAGTTCCGATCGAGCACAGGTGGGCGAGCCAGGTCAAAGTGACGGAGGAGGTCGACCATGGCCTGAAGCCGTTTTGCCCGATAGGCGTCGACGTCCATACCTGAATAATCGAGAAAGCCTGCGCCCGTGCGCAGGCCGATCCGGCCCTCCTGCATGTTCCGCGAAATGACCTCCGGCGCACGATAGCGGTCGCTGCCGAGTGCGCCTTCGAGATAGCGGCTGGCGTAATACAAAATGTCGCCGCCACCCCAGTCGATGAATTCGAGCAGCCCAAGCACGGCGTAGCGGAAGCCGAAACCGTAGCGGATCGCCTTGTCGATGTCTTCTGCGCTGGCGACGCCTTCTTCGACCATGCGCGCAGCCTCGTTCATCGCCAGCGCCTGGATGCGCGGGACGATGAAGCCGGGAGTCGCCGCGCAGACCACCGGCACCTTGCCGATGCCTTCAAGTAGCGCGCTGACCGCGTCGATGACAGCGGGATCGGTAGCCTTACCAGGCGAAACCTCGACCAGCGGGATCAGATAGGCCGGATTGAGCCAGTGCACATTGAGGAAGCGGCGAGGATTCACGATCGCGCCCGAGAGATCGTCGACCAGGATGGTCGATGTCGTCGATGCGATGATCGTATCGGGGCCGACTTGTCTTGAGGCCGCCCCCAGCACATCCCGCTTGAGCTCGACGATCTCGGGGACCCCTTCGAAGACTATTCCAGCATCGGATAGCGCCGCATCACTCTGGCCGGCCGGCACCACCGAGACCCGTGCGATCAGCGGATCGACATCCGCCTCGGTCAGGAGCCCCAGCTTCGCCAGGCTGGCAAAGGTCTTCCTGACTTCGCCGAGCGCATCTGCCTCCAGCCTGGCGAAATCTTCGGCTGAACGGGCCTTGATGTCGATCATCGTGACCATATGCCCCGCGTAGGCGAACGCGACGGCGATGCCGCGGCCCATACGGCCGGCCCCGAGACAGGCGATTATGGCTCGGTTGGTCATCGGTCAAAATCCCTTGCGAAGAAGTGTCTGCAAAGCGGCCTTGTCGAGATTACCGAGGCCCAGCGTCTCGAGGGTTCGGCCGCCTTGCGTAAAATCCTGAGCGCAGATTGCGCCACCGATGGCCAGAAATCCTTTGGCCAGCGGCGTAGCCACGCCCGCCAGGCCGGCGACGGAGACCAGCAGCGACAGCCCAAGCCGCAAATCTTCTCTCATATAGCGATGCTCGGTCAGCACGATCCGCTCGCGCCAGTCGCCGGAATCGGTCAGCCGGTCATGCGAGCCGCGGCCGTACATCCACATCTCGCCTTCCTTGGCGTAATGATGGGCGAGCGGAAAATGCGGTGCGCCATATCCGAGCGCCTCACGCACGGCAATCCGTTCGCCGTCGAGCGCGTCAGTGACCCGGCGAATCGCGGCTTGCGTTCCTTCCTTGTGAATGTCCCACTTTTCGAAATGCTCGATCGGACCTGCATTCATCACGATCAGCGGCGGATGGATAATCGGGCCGGCGTTCATCAGCGCCCCCGAAAGAGCATCTCCGCACGGTTCGATTGCGTAGGGGAAAGCCTGTCCGATCACCTCAAGTGCGCGCGGCGCCTGATCGAGCGGGAAAACGCCGACCGGCAGTCGCTTGGCGCGGATGGTGATCGCGACCTCGAACGGCCCGTGCTTGCGGGTCAGCCAGGGCAAGGTTCCGGTCTCGGCAAAGCACGCCTTGACGCGGTTGCCGGCATCCCGCGCAGCCTGGGCGAAGATCATCGAGCCGAAGGTAGCCGGCGGCAGAAACACGACCTGTCCATCCCGCAGATGTGGAGCAAGCAGGCGCGCGATATCCGTCTGCGCGAAGCCGGGAGCGGGGCACAGGATCAGCTCTGCGCCGTTGACGGCCTCGGCGATGCCGGTCGTCACCAGCGCCAGTTTCACGTCGTGACGGCCGTTATGATCCTTCACCAGGATGCGCGAGCCGGCGGCGCGATGGGCTGCGACCTGATCTGCGTCGCGGCGCCAGAGCCGGACCTCATGTCCCGACAGCGCAAAATCGCCCGCGGCCGCGAAAGAGCCGTTTCCCCCACCCAGAACCGCAATCTTCAAGATGCTTCTCCTTGCGCGCGCGATTGCGCATCAAGCTGCTTCAGCAGGAAATGCTGGACCTTGCCTAACGCGGTGCGCGGCAGGTCGGTGACGAAAACGATGTCGCGCGGAACCTTGTAGCGGGCGAGTTGTGCCTGAAGATTCGCTTTCAACGCGTCTGCTTCGAGCCGACAGCCGGATCGCGGGATCACGTAGGCGACAGGGACCTCGTCCCAGCGTGGATCGGGCCGGCCGATCACCGCGCATTCGCTGACATCGGGATGTTCGAGCAGGACGCGCTCGACCTCCGCCGGATAGATGTTCTCGCCACCGGAAATGATCATGTTCTTCTTGCGGTCGCGCACCCAGAAATAGCCGTCCGCGTCGCACAGGCCGATATCGCCGGTACGATACCAGCCGTCGTGCAGCGCATCGCGCGTGGCGTCAGCATTGCCCCAATATTCGAAGAACACGTTGGGGCCGCGCACCGCGATCTCCCCCGGTGCACCCGCCGGCACCTCGTTGCCGGCGTGATCGATCACTTTCGCTTCGCAGCACAGGCCGGCAAGTCCGGTCGATCCCGCGCGCGAAAGATCGCCACCAAGCCGGGTGTAGACTGCGATGGGACAAGTTTCCGTCGAGCCGTAGACCTGAAGCACGGGTACGCCGCGCGCCACGAAGCGGTCGATCAGATGCGGCGGCACGATGGTCGAGCCAGTCGCGACGGCCTTGAGTGACGAAAGGTCGGTCGTGGGCCAGACGGGATGCTCGCTCACCGCCTGGATGATCGCCGGCACCATCACGGTCAAGGTCGGCCGTTCTCGTTCGATGGCTGCAAGCGCGGTGTCCGGCGTGAAGCGTGCGTGAACCGTGACCGTCGCGCCCAGCTGGAGCGCCGCCGTGGTCTGGATGTTGAGGCCACCGACGTGGAAGAATGGCAGCAGCGTCAGCACATGGTCGTCGGACGTCATGTTGTGCATGTGCTGGCTCATGACGCCGTTCCAGAACAGCGCCTCCTGGCGCAGCACCGCCCCTTTGGGCCGCCCGGTCGTTCCTGACGTATAGACAATAAGGAGCGGACAGGAGAGATCAGTGTGCGGGTTGCGGCCGGTGCCCCGGCTCCGAGCCAACAGGTTTTCGAAGGTCATGCCGCGGGGCGGCTCGAAATCGAGCCCGACGATTGCGGTCCCCTCAAGCTCGGCAAGGACCCCCTCAAATGCCTGCTCGAGCACCAGGACCTTGGCGCCGGCATCGTTGAGGATGAAAAGCTGCTCGGCGACAGCGAGCCGCCAGTTCAGGGGCACCAGCATCGCGCCGAGCCGCGCGCAGGCATAGAGCAGAACCAGATAGTCCGGCCGGTTCAGGCTGAGGATCGCCACGCGGTCGCCCCGGCCTACGCCGAGCTCCTGCTTCAATGTCGCCGCCGTCCGCTCGATCCGCGCGGCGAACGCTGCATAGCTCAACCGCTCCCCTTCAAAGACAATGGCTGTCTTGTCTGGCGCAAACGCCGCGTTGCGATCGATCAGACTGCAGAGATCCACCGTCAGTCGTCCGTTTCGCCGGCCTCGTACAGCGCCTCGCGCCCGATCCGGTCGAGGCAGAGCTCGGCTGTCCAGGGCAACATCAGCGAGCCGCAGCGGCTGTCGCGATAGATCCGCTCGAGCGGCAGCGAGCGCAGCATGGCCTGACCGCCGCAGGTGCGGATCGCGAGCGCGGCGAGCTCATTGGCACCCTCCATCACCGAATATTGCGCGGCATAGGCGCGAAGCACCTGCTCCTTGCTCGGATTGGCGCGTGCCTCGGTGACGGCCTGGAACCAGATTGCCTTGATCTGCTCCAGCTTGATCTGCATCTGCGCGACTGCAATTTGCTTGGTCGGATACATCCTGCGCTTGACCGGCGGCATGCCCGGTACTTCGCCGCGCAGATATCGCACCGTGAAGTCATAGGCGGCTTGTGCAAGGCCCATATAGGTCGGCGACAGCGTCAAGAACATGTGCGGCCAGCGCATCGCGGCCTGGAAATAGACGCCCCGCGGCATCAGCGCCGAATCTGCCGGCACGAACACGTCCTTGAACAGCAGCGTGCGCGAGACCGTTCCGCGCATGCCGAGCGGATCCCAGTCGCCGACGACCGAAACGCCTTCCGATTTTGCAGGAATGGCGAGGTAAAGCGTGTTGCGGCGTGAAGCCTTCTCGCCTTCCTCGATCTCCGTGCAGAGAACGCCGTAATAGTCGGCATGGCCGGAGAGTGATGCAAAGATCTTCTTGCCGTTGACGATCCAGCCGCCTGCGACCGGCCTTGCTTCCGTGCCGAAAGCGACGCCGCCTGCCGCTGCCGCACCGCCTTCCGAAAAGGGCTGCGAATAGATCGCGCCGTCCTCGACGATGCGCTTGTAGTGGACTGCACGCCGCCTCTCGTGCTCGGCGCGGGTCTTTGCATCCATGTCGAGATCGTCGGCGAGCGGGCCCGACCACAGCGTCGAGCAGACATGCATGTTCCAGGTGAGCGCGGTCGCGCCGCAATAGCGGCCAATTTCGGCTGCCGCCAAAGCGTAGGTTTGATAATTCGCGCCGAGCCCGCCGTGTTTCTTGGGCACGGCGATACCAAGCAAGCCGACGCGATGCAGATCGCGATAGTTCTCCGACGGGAAGATCGCCTCGCGATCGTAAGTCGCTGCGCGGCCGGCGAACACGCTCTGGCCGATCTCGCGCGCCCGCGCGATGATGGCGGCCTGCTCGTCGCTCAGTCGGAATGCGACGGGATCGAAGATCGGTGCATCCAGCGCGACCTTGTCAGTCGCGCCGATGGTCTTGCTGACTTGCATGGTCATTGCTCAGTCATCCTACGTGTTGATCGCGACGGAGTTCAGGAACCGGCCGAGGGCCTCGTCAAAGGCATCGGGGCGCTCCAGGTTGGCGAGATGGCCGACAGCGTCGAGCTCGACATATTCCGCGGAAGGAATGTAGGTCGCCGTCTTCGCCATCATCGGCGCTGGCGCGTTGTTGTCCTTGGAGCCGGACAGCAGCAGCGTCGGGATGGAAATATCCTTGAGGGTGCTGCGTTGGTCGAAGCCGATCAAGGCCAGCATCATGGCGCGATAGCTCGCCTCGGGCACGCTTGCCATGCACTCGCGTGCAAGCTCCATTCCCCTGGGATCAGGATCGTCGCCCACCAGTTCCTTCACCAGAGAGGGCGCCAGCGACTTCATCGTTTCGCCGCGATCGAGCGGCCCGAGCCGTGCGGCGATAAACGATTTCTGCCAATCGCCGTCGGCCTTGCCGAACGCCGGGCTGGTCTGCGCCAGCACGATCGCGCGCGCCAGTTTTGGGGATTGCACCAGCCATTTCTGGACGATCATGCCGCCGATGGAATGGCCGACCAGAATTGGCTTGCTCGCACCAAGCTGCTCGATGAATCGCTGAAGCGCATCCGCCAGGGCAGCGATGCTGACGCTGGCGAGCGGCGCCGATCCGCCATAGCCCGGCATGTCCCATGCAATCGCGTGAAAGCGGTCGCCGAATGTGGCAAGCTGCTGCCGCCAAGCCCGTGCCGCACCGCCGATGCCATGCAGGAAAATCAGAGGTGTCCCGCCCGGATCTCCCGCGGCTTCATAGGCGAAGCGGCCGTCCTTTGTTATCATTGGCGCAGGCTGCGACACACGACATCCTTTTGCTCGGCCCATCGATGCTAACAGGCCTGTGAGGGATGGGAAGAGATAATTTTATACTTAAAGCAATTTTCAGGCCGTCTTCTGCGTGCGGCCGTTCGGGGGGCCGAGTCGAGCTTTGTTTGCAAAAGTTTGAAGGTTAAAATATATCGAGAGGAGCGATCAGCAGAATGCAAGGAAGCCAGCGCATGTCCGGAATACCGCATTCGCCGCACGCGCTGGTGACCGGTGGCGGTCGCGGCATAGGTCGCGCCATCGCAGCAGCGCTCGTCGGGGGCGGTGCTACTGTGACCGTCCTTGGGCGGAACGCTGCGACGCTTGAAGAGACTGTCAGCGCAGGAGCAGCGCATTTTGCGGCTGTCGCCAACGTCGCGGACGAAATCTCATTGAAAGTCGCCATCGCTGAAGCGAGTACGCGGCAGCCGATCGATATCCTGATCGCCAACGCGGGAAGTGCCGAGTCCGCGCCGTTCTCCAAATCCGACAGCGCCCTGTTCGCGCGCATGATGGACGTCAATTTCATGGGCGTGGTCCATGCTGTCAGCGCTGTGCTTCCGGGCATGAAGGATCGTCCCTATGGCCGTATCGTCGCGATCGCATCGACGGCGGGGCTCAAGGGATACGCCTATGTCAGTGCTTACAGCGCGGCCAAGCACGCCGTGGTCGGTCTCGTGCGGTCCCTCGCCATTGAAATGGCTTGCAGCAACGTGACCGTCAACGCGGTGTGTCCCGGTTTCACCGACACCGATCTGGTCGCAGGCAGCATCGAGAACATCATGAAAAAGACGGGGCGTAGCCGGGAGCAGGCCATCGCCGAGCTTGCAAAACATAATCCGCAAGGACGATTGATCTCTCCTCAGCAGGTCGCGGATACCGTGCTCTGGCTGTGCGGCGAGGGCGCCGGCGCAATCACCGGACAGGCGATCGCCGTTGCCGGTGGTGAGATTTAGCGCGCATGGCAAAGGCGCCGAACAAGAAAGCCAAGGAGATCGCATGAGCAGACCAGCCAATCCCGTGACCTTACCGCTTGCGGACTATTCGCCGCAGCACTTCCTTCTGGCCGTCGTCGATGGTGTTGCAACCCTTACACTCAATCGTCCGGAACGAAAGAATCCGCTGACCTTCGAGAGCTACCGCGAACTCACGGATTTCTTTCGCGCTTGCGCGTTCGACGATGCGGTCAAGTCCATCGTCGTGACCGGCGCTGGTGCCAATTTCTCGTCCGGCGGCGATGTGTTCGAGATCATCGGTCCGCTCGTGAAGATGGACACCAAGGGGCTGACGGCGTTTACGCGGATGACCGGCGACCTCGTCAAGGCGATGCGAGCCTGTCCGCAGCCGATCGTTGCCGCGGTCGAAGGCATTTGCGCCGGCGCGGGCGCGATCATCGCCATGGCGTCGGACATGCGGCTTGCGGCGAGCGGGGCCAAGGTCGCCTTCCTCTTCAACAAGGTGGGCCTTGCCGGTTGTGACATGGGCGCGTGCGCGATCCTGCCGCGGATCATCGGACAGTCCCGCGCTTCCGAGTTGCTCTACACCGGCCGGTTCATGACCGCGGAGGAGGGCGAGCGCTGGGGCTTCTTCAGCCGCCTCGTCACCCCGGAGCAGGTGCTGCCCCAGGCGCAGCTGCTGGCCAAGCAGATTGCTGAGGGACCGACCTTCGCCAACACCATGACCAAGCGGATGCTGGCCATGGAATGGGCGATGTCGGTGGAGGAGGCGATCGAGGCGGAAGCCGTTGCTCAAGCGCTGTGCATGACGACGGCCGATTTCGAACGGGCCTTCGAGGCCTTTGCCAACAAGGTCAAGCCGGTCTTCAGGGGCGATTAAGCCGGGCTTTGCCGCCGGCCTGCCGCAATGGGGACTTGCGCGAAATTATTTTAGGCTTAAAATAGTTTCGCCGGGTTGAATTGGCGAGGCTCCCATGAAAGTCGCGATCATCGGTGGCGGACCTGCGGGTCTCTATGCTGCAATCCTGCTGAAGAAGCAGCGACCGAGCGCAGAGATCGCGGTATACGAGCGCAATCGCGCCGACGACACCTTCGGCTTCGGCGTGGTGTTCTCGGACGCCACGCTCGATAATTTCGAGAAGCACGACCTTCCGAGCTATCGCCGCATCACCCAGGAATTCGCCTACTGGGATGACATCGCCGTGCACTTCCGCGGAACGGTCCATCGGGTCGGCGGCAACGGCTTTTGTGGCTGTTCGCGGCAGAAGCTGCTCCTGATTCTGCAGGCGCGCGCGCGCGAACTGGGCGTCGTCCTGAATTTCGAGGCGGACGTCGAGGACGAATCCCGCTTCGCCGACGCCGATCTGATCCTGGTCGCGGACGGCATCAACAGCCGCTTCCGCGACAAATACGTCGATCATTTCGAGCCGGAAGTCGACCTCCGTACCAACAAATTCGCCTGGATGGGCTCGACCAGGCCGCTGGATGCCTTCACCTTCATCTTCCAGGAGACGGAGTGGGGACCGTTCATTGCCCATGCCTATCAATATGAAGCCGGACACTCGACCTGGATTTTCGAGACCGATCCGGAGACGTTTGAACGCGCCGGGCTGACAGGATTGAACGAGACCCAGTCCGCTGCGCGGATGGCCGAGATCTTCGGCTGGTTCCTCGATGGGCACCAATTGCTCACCAATCGCTCGACGTGGCGGAATTTCCCGATGATCCGCAGCAAGCGCTGGGTCAAGGACAACATGGTTCTGCTCGGCGACGCCAAGGCGAGCGCGCATTTCTCGATCGGCTCGGGCACCAAGCTCGCAATGGAAGATGCGATCGCGTTGGCCGAGGCGATGGAGAAGGCGCCCAGCATCAAGGCGGCGCTGGACGTCTATGAGCACGGCCGCCGCGAAGAGGTCGAGAAGACGCAGCACGCCGCCGACGTCTCGCTGGTCTGGTTTGAACATGTCGACCGCTTCTGGGATTTCGATCCCGTGCAGTTCGCTTTCGGCGTGATGACGCGCTCGAAGGCGATCACCTATGACAATCTGAAACTCCGGGCTCCCGACTTCGTGGCTGAAGTCGATAAGTCGTTTGCCACGCAGGTTCGTGACAGCGGTTTCGACATCGACACCGAGAAGCCGATGGTGCCGCTGTTCCAGCCCTTCCGGCTGCGCGAGATGGAGATCGCCAACCGCGCCGTGGTGTCGCCGATGTGCATGTATTCGGCGAAGGAGGGCGTGCCGACCGATTTCCACCTGGTGCATTATGGATCGCGCGCGATCGGTGGTGCCGGCCTGATCTTCACGGAGATGACCTGCGTTGCCCGCGACGCCCGCATCACGCCCGGCTGCACAGGACTGTGGAATGACGAGCAGGAGGCGCCCTGGCGGCGCATCGTTGATTTCGTCCATGCCAATTCAGCCGCGAAAATTTGCCTGCAACTGGGGCACGCCGGGCGCAAGGGTGCGACCAAGCTGATGTGGGACGGCATGGACCGTCCGCTCGAGGAGGGCGGCTGGGAGGTGTGTTCGGCGTCGCCGCTGCCCTATTTTCCGGACAGCCAGGTTCCGCGCGAGCTCGATCGCGCGGGCATGAATGCAGTGAAGGACGCTTTCGTCGCGGCGGCCGAGCGCGGCGAACGCTGTGGATTCGACATGCTCGAACTGCACTGCGCCCACGGCTATCTGCTTGCGAGCTTCATCTCGCCGCTGACGAACACTCGCACGGATGAGTATGGCGGCTCGCTGGCCAATCGCCTGCGCTTTCCGCTCGAAATCTTCGAGGCGCTGCGGGCCGTATGGCCGTCGCACAAGCCGATGTCGGTGCGCATTTCCGCAACCGACTGGGCCGAGGGTGGCATCGGCGGCGACGATGCGGTGGCGATCGCGCGCGCTTTTGCCGAAGCCGGCGTCGATCTCGTCGACGTCTCAACCGGGCAGACCGTGCGCGATGCGCAGCCGATCTACGGCCGCATGTTCCAGACGCCGTTCTCCGATCAGGTCCGCAACGAGGCGCGCGTGGCCACCATGTGCGTCGGCAACATCACGACGGCGGACCAGGCCAACACCATCCTGGCTGCCGGCCGGGCGGATCTCGTCGCGCTCGGGCGGCCGCATCTGGTCGATCCCTCCTTCACCATGAGGGCGGCGGCCTGGTACGGCGCGGACGACGCGTTCTGCCCGCCGCAATATCTTCCCGGAAAAGATCAGATTTTCCGCAACAGCGTGCGCGACCGGCAGGATCTCGAGGAGCTGAGAATTAAGGCTAAGCCCAAGACCCGGGCCGAGCTCAAGGCGGAGGCGACAAAGCCGCTTGCGGCGGAGTGACCGCCCGTGCGACTTTGGCCGCATTGCCTGGTGTGTACCGAGTGGAGTGAGGGCGATGAAGGCGATTATCGTCGGTGGCGGTATCGGTGGTCTCACCACCGCATTGATGCTGCGCTCGCGGGGCCTCGCATGCGAGATTTTCGAGCAGTCCGACACCATCCGCGAGCTTGGCGTTGGCATCAACACCTTGCCCCATGCCATGCGCGAGCTGGCGGGCCTTGGTCTGCTCCAGCAGCTTGACGATGTCGCGATCCGCACCGACCAGCTCTATTACCTCAACCGCCACGGCCAGGAAGTCTGGCGCGAGGCCCGCGGCATCGAGGCCGGCCACGATGTGCCGCAATTCTCGATCCACCGCGGCCGCCTTCAGGGCGTCATCCATCGGGCTGTCGAGGAGCGGCTCGGGCCGGAGGCCATCCACACCGGCTGCCGCCTCGGTGCCTTCACGCAGGACGAGGGCGGAGTCACCGCTTACTTCTTCGATCGCGCTGGCGCGCACATCCATACCGCGCGCGGCGACATCCTGATTGGTGCCGACGGCATCCATTCGCGGGTCCGTGACACGCTGTTCCCGAGCGAGGGGCCGCCATGCTGGAACGGCCTGATGCTGTGGCGCGGTGCGCGGGATTGGCCGCTGTTCCTCACCGGCAAATCGATGATTGTGGCCGGCGGGCTCAACGCCAAGGTTGTGATCTATCCCATCGCGGAGGGATCGAGCCCGGCGAGCCGTCTCACCAACTGGGCGGTGCTGGTGAAGGTCGGCGAGGGCAATGCCCCGCCGCCACGAAAGGAAGACTGGTCGCGTCCGGGCCGGCGCGAGGAGCTGATGCCGCATGTGGCGCGGTTTTCGGTGCCTTACGTCGACGTGAAGAGCCTGATCTCGGCCACGCCCGAGTTCTACGAATATCCGACCTGCGACCGCGATCCATTGCCCTATTGGTCGTCCGGCCGAGTTACGCTGCTCGGCGATGCCGCGCATCCGATGTATCCGGTTGGCTCCAACGGCGCCTCGCAAGCCATCCTTGATGCGCGCTGCCTCGCAGATGCGCTGGTGCGCGCCGAGCATCCGCGCCAGGCGCTGCTTGAATACGAGAAGAAGCGCCTGCCCATGACGGCGGACATCGTCCGCTCCAACCGGCGGGGCGGCCCCGAGGGCGTCATCGACGCCGTCGAGCAGCTCGCGCCTGATGGTTTTGACAATGTCGACAACGTGCTGAGCTATTCCCAGCGCGAGGCGATCGTGCGCGGCTATGCTACCAAGGCCGGCTTCGCCGCAGTGCCGGGACTTGCGGCGGTGCGGGCTTGAATCTAGCCGCCGGGAGGCGGCGGCAGGAAATGGATGTTGAACTCGGCCGCCATCGCCACCACGTCCTCGGGCTTCTGTTCCTTCATGTTGTGAAGGCCCCAGAACAGGTCGAACAGCTTGCGCGTCGGTGACACCCAGAACAGCACTTTCGCGGTCTGCTCAGATTTGTTGAAGATGCCGTGCGGCACGCCCATGCCGAGCCGGATCAGGTCGCCCGCGGTCGCCTGCGACTCGGAATTGCCGAGCATGAAATCGAGCTTGCCCTCCAGCATGTAGAGATATTCATCCTGGTCGGGATGAATATGCGGCGGCACGAACGTGCCTGGCGGCAGCGTCGCATGCCAGGAGAAGCTGTGCTCCGTGTTGCTCTTCGGCACATAGGTTTGGCCGAGGATGTTCCAGGAGATGCCCTGGATTCCCTCATTGGCCCGTGTGATGCCGGTGATTTCGCTCTTCATTGTGATCCTCCCTCGACGCGACGTGCGGCTTAGTTCGCCGCCTTGCAGTCCTTGGCGTAGCGGTCGCCGTAATTCTCAAAGACCTTCTGAACGATCTCGGTCTGGAACTTGCCGTCCGCGCGCTTGGCGACCTTGGTCAGGTAAAAATCCTGGATCGGATAGCCGTTGGTGTTGAACTTGAAGGCGCCGCGCAGCGAGGTGAAGTCCGCCTTTTTCAGACCGGCCGCGACCGCATCCTTGTTTGAGAGATCGCCCTTCACGGCCTTGACCGCGCTGTCGATCAGCATCGCGGCATCATACGCCTGGAAGGCGTAGGTGCCCGGCACGATGTTATAGGCGGCCTCGTAGGCAGCGACGAACTTCTTGTTCTGGGGATTGTCGAGATTGGGCGCCCAGTTCGCGCCGCCGAACATGCCGACCGCCGCGTCCTGCTGCGCCGGCAAGGTCGATTCATCCACCGTGAAAGCCGAGAGCACCGGAATGCTGTCGGCGAGGCCCGCCTGGCGGTATTGCTTGACGAGATTGACCCCGAGGCCGCCGGGCATGAACGTGAAGAGAGCGTCGGGCTTCTGCGACGAAATCTTGGAAAGCTCCGGCTGGAAGTCCAGCGTGTTGAGCGGCATGTAGGATTCCTCGACGATCTCACCCTTGTAGTCGAGCTTGAAGCCGGCCACCGAGTCCTTGCCGGCCTGATAATTCGGCACCATCAGATACATGCGCTTGTAGCCGCGATCCTGCGCGACCTTGCCGAGGATTTCGTGCACCTGATCGTTCTGATACGAGGTCACATAGAAGAACGGGTTGCAGTCCTTGCCGGCGAACGTCGATGGGCCGGCATTGGGACTGATCAGGAAGGTCTTCGATTCCGTGACCGGCCGGTGGATCGCCTGGAGGATGTTGGAGAAGATCGGGCCGACCACGAAGTCGACCTTGTCGCGCTCCAGAAGACCCTTGACCTTGGTGACTGCTGCGTCCGGCTTCAATTCGTCGTCGACCACGACGACCTCGACATCGCGGCCGCCCATCTTGCCGCCGAGATCCTTGACCCCGAGCGTAAAGCCGTCGCGAACCTGTTGGCCGAGCGCGGCGGCGGGTCCCGAGAGGGTTACGATCACCCCCAGCTTGATTTTTTCCTGGGCGAGGGAAGGGCTCACCGCGGTGCCAAGCAGCAAGGCGGCTGCCGCCAACGTCATTTGCGTCTTCATGATCTGTCCCCCGTGATAACAGGACTTGCGTTGCAAGCCGCTACTCCAATCCAAGTTTATGCCGATGATTGCTGCCGCGGCAAGCTAAGCTCAAGTCGTCATCCTGCGGGCAGCGGTGCATGCAAGCGGCGCGCCAATTATTTGAAGCCTAAAGAAATCGGCATGCGGTCGATTGGTGCGGCTTTAGGCTTGCAGCCGGCGTCGATTTATTTGAAGCTCAAAACGTTGGGAATCCCTGCCGGGCGCCAATTTCGGCCGTGAGTGACTGCATCAACATGCTCGATTCCGAGACCAAGGCCGTCGAAACTCCGGAGGACCACGCCGAAGAGCTTAGGCTGTGGCTGCGCCTCTTGACCTGCACGACCCTGATCGAGGGCGAGGTCCGTGGCCGGTTGCGGCAGCGCTTCGACGTCACATTGCCCCGTTTCGACCTGATGGCGCAGCTCGACAAGGCACCCGACGGCATGACGCTGTCCGACGTTTCCAAGCGCATGATGGTGTCGAACGGCAATGTCACCGGCCTCGTCGAGCGCCTCGTGGAATCCGGTCATCTCGACCGCCGCACGTCGGAGACGGACCGCCGCGTCCAGGTGATCCGGCTGACTAAACTCGGTCGCGCCGAGTTTCGCAGAATGGCCGCGGAACACGAAACCTGGATCGCCGATCTGTTCGCCGATCTGACGCCGAAGGATGTGCGCGAATTGATGCGGCTGCTCGCCAAGACGAAGGCATCGGCGCAGAAATCGGCCGCTCGCCGCCGGGCCTAGGTCCGCGGCCGAGGCACCCACCAATCCCGTTTGGCGCCGGAAAAAGCATGGGATGCCCAAAATCCGCTATTGCGCGAAATTGCTTTAAGCCTAAAATGTTTCCGAGTTAGTGCTGCCGGGTGCTTTCCATGCTGAAAGGAGCGTGCGATGGCCAACGCCGCCAAGGTTCAAGTCTCGGGCTCGCGTGACGACAACGCCGCGACAGCCCATGTCGATACATTCGCGCTGCAGCATCTTCCGCCACCCGAGCTCTGGCCGGAATTCATCTTCACGCGACCGGAACTGCAATATCCGCCCCGCCTGAACTGCGTCAGCTATTTCCTCGACCGCTGGGTCGAGCAGGGACATGGCGACGCTCCCTGCGTTATCAGCCCCGCCGTCAGCTACACCTATCGTGAGCTGCAAACGGTCGTGAACCGCATCGCCAATGTGATGGTCGGCAAGCTTGGTCTCGTCACCGGCGGGCGCGTGCTGCTACGCTCGGCCAACAATCCGATGATGGTCGCGACCTATCTGGCGGTGATCAAGGCCGGTGGCATCGTCGTGGCGACGATGCCGCTGTTGCGTGCCAAGGAGCTGTCCTATCCGATCCAGAAGGCCGAGATCGCACTCGCGCTCTGCGACGGCAAGCTCGCCGAGGAAATGGAGAAGGCGAAAGCCGCAGCCCCCGGCCTCAAGCGCGTGGTCTATTGGGGCAATGGCGGCAGTGACTCGCTCGAGGCGCTGATGAGGGATGCAAGTCCGGAGTTCAGAGCTGTCGATACTGCATCCGACGACGTCTGCCTGATCGCGTTCACGTCGGGCACGACCGGCGATCCCAAGGGCACCATGCATTTCCACCGCGACATGCTGGCGGTCTGCGATGGCTATGCGCGCAACATCCTGCGCGCGGAGCAGAAGGATCGCTTCGTCGGCTCGGCACCGCTCGCCTTCACGTTTGGTTTCGGTGGCGTGCTGTTTCCAATGCACATCGGCGCCTCCTTCGTCGTTCTTGAGAAGACGGCGCCCGACGACATTCTGAATGCGATCGAGCAGTACAAGACCACCGTCTGTTTCACCGCGCCGACCGCGTACCGGGCGATGATCGGCAAGCTTCCGGGCCGCGATATTTCCTCGCTTCGCAAATGCGTGTCCGCCGGCGAGACGCTGCCCAAGCCGACATTCGATGCCTGGCTGAAGGCGACCGGCATCAAGCTGATGGACGGCATCGGCTCGACCGAGCTGCTGCACATCTTCATCAGCGCGACCGAGGACGAGATCCGCCCTGGTGCGACGGGCAAGCCGGTGCCGGGGTATGAAGCGAAGATCGTCGACGATTCCGGCAATGACGTTCCGCCGGGCACGATGGGAAGGCTCGCGGTACGCGGGCCGACCGGTTGCCGCTATCTCGCCGATGAGCGGCAGCGCAAATACGTCCAGAACGGCTGGAACATCACGGGCGACACCTATCTGATGGATAGCGAGGGCTATTTCTGGTACCAGTCGCGCTCGGACGACATGATCGTGTCGGCCGGCTACAACATTGCAGGCACGGACGTCGAGGCGGCGCTGCTTACGCATCCCGCCGTCGTCGAGTGCGGGGTCGTCGGCGCGCCGGACGAGGCGCGCGGCATGATCGTGAAGGCCTATGTCGTTGCCGCGCCGGGTGTAACGCCGGACGCCGAGCTCGTGGCTGCGCTGCAGGAGCATGTCAAACGGGAAATCGCGCCATACAAATATCCGCGTGCGATCGAGTTCGTGACGCAGCTGCCGAAGACCGAGACCGGCAAGTTAAAGCGCTTTGCCCTGCGGCAACTGGCGCAGACCGCGGTGGCGTCCTCCGGCGTCGCGGCGGAATGAGAGAAGGATAGAGAATTGTCAGTGACGACGCCGAAGGGCCCGCACCTCGCGGTGCTGCCGACAGCAGCCGACGACGAAGCCCGCTCCAGGGCGCAGGTGCTCCAGCCGTCCGGTTGGCCGGTGCCGAAAGGCTATGCCAACGGCATGGCCGTCGAGGGACGCATCGTCGTCACCGGCGGCGTCATCGGTTGGGATGCCGAGGAGCGTCTCGCGGAGGGTTTTGTCGCGCAAGTGCGCCAGACCCTGAGCAACATCGCCGCGATTCTCGCGGAGGCCGGTGCGCAGCCCGAGCATCTGGTGCGCCTGACCTGGTACGTCGTCGACATGGAGGAGTACCTGACGAACCTGAAAGAGCTCGGCAAGGCCTACCGCGCTATCTTCGGTGCGCACTACCCGGCGATGGCGCTGGTTCAGGTCGTCCGCCTCGTCGAGAAGGCGGCGCGCGTCGAGATCGAAGCCACCGCCGTCATTCCGCACTGAACTGCGATCGGCGCGCGCTCAGCTTGCCTTGGTCAGCTTGCCTTGGCGAGGTCATCGTCCTCGGGCGAGTTCAGGTATATTCCTGACATGGTGTCGACCCAGCAAAGATGGTCATGCACCTTCTTCACGCCGCTGACGTTCTCCGCTGCGACGACCGCGGCCTGTCGCGCGCGCTCCTCGGTGATGACGCCGCTGAGATGAACGATGCCGTCGCGGACGATGACGTTCAGCCCGAACGGGCACCAGTCGTTCTTCTCCATGTTGTCGATGATGCGGCTGCGAATGTGATCGTCGTCGGCGGTCGGGTCGGGTACGTCTCGGGCGAGGTCCGCCACCGCCTGGAGCAGATTCGCGCGCGATACGATGCCGACGATCTTGTCGCCGCGGATCACCGGCAGACGCTTCACGTTGTTTCGTTCCATGAGATCGACGATCTCGGCTAGCGTCGTATCCTCGGTGATGGTCACCGGTGAGGGGGTCATCACCTCCGAGACCTGGCGGCCGTGCTCGTGAACGAAATCGCTGGCCGATTTGCCGGATCCGAGAATGAACCGCAGCCAGCGCCCGCGCTTGCGTCCGGTGCCGATTTCGCTGCGGCGGATGAAGTCGCCTTCCGAAACCACGCCGACCAGCCTGCCGGCATTGTCGACGACCGTGAGACCGCTGACATGCCGCTTCAGCATGATGTTCGCCGCCTCGACGATGCTGGTGTCGGGGGTAACCGAGATGACCGACCGGGTCATGATCTGATGGGCGCGCATGGCAGACTCCGCTGGCTTGTCGAATGTCGATGCGCAAAACTAGCTCTCGCGTCGTGCTGCGGCTTGACGCAGGTCAAAGGGATGAATCGGGCTCTTCGGTTGAGCAATCGTGATCGATGCCCGGATTTGATGCAGCTCAACGCGGACCCGAAGCCTCGCCATATCCTGCTGCCACGCAGACAGAAGCGGGCAGGAACATTCAACCATGAGCGTCGTGCAGATATTTCCAAGGGCCGAAGAGCCGTCCGCACAGGCTCTCTCCGCCGGTCCTGTCGTTGAGCCCGAAGCCTCTACGACCAGCCCCGAAACGCTGGCTGGAAGGCCCGCGGCCGCCGATCCCCAGCCTGAATCGCAGCCATACCCTCTTGATCGCGCGTTTCATGCGATGCTGGCGCGGTCGACGGGCGGGATTTCGCCGCTGGCCTTGTCGCTCGCCTGGCTCGATTGGAGCTCTCATCTGGCTGCGGCGCCGCAGCGTCAGGTGGAGATGTCGCGCAACGTCCTTCGCGACATGGGCCAGTTTCTGGAAGCCGCCTCGCACGCGACGTCGCAAAAGCCGTGGTGCGTGATTGCACCACAGGGACGGGATCGTCGCTTCAGGGGTCCGCAGTGGGAAGCCGCGCCGTTCAATCTGCTTGCGCAAGCGTTCCTGCTCGCAGAGCGCTGGTGGCACGATGCCACGACCGGCGTACGCGGCGTGTCGCAAGCAAATGAAGCCATCGTCGAATTCTCGATGCGTCAGATGCTCGACATGCTGGCGCCGTCGAATTTCGCGGCGACCAATCCGCAAGTGCTTGAGAAGGCGTTCCGGAGCGGCGGAGAGAATTTCGTGTTCGGCTGGCAGAACTGGTGCAGCGACCTGATGCGCCTGCTCTCCGCCGCAAGGCCACCGGGTGACGAACAGTTCATCGTCGGCAAGACGGTAGCGGCTTCGCCGGGCAAGGTCGTTTATCGCAACGAGTTGATCGAGCTGATCCAATACCATCCGACGACGGCGCAAGTGCGACCCGAGCCGATCCTGATCGTGCCGGCCTGGATCATGAAGTACTACATCCTCGATCTGTCGCCGCAGAATTCTCTGGTGAAGTATCTGACCGGTCAGGGCTTCACCGTATTCGCGATTTCCTGGCGAAATCCGGATGCCAAGGACCGGGATGTTGCCTTCGACGACTATCGCAAGCTGGGTGTCATGGCGGCGTTGGACATGATCGGCCGGATCCTGCCGGGCCGGAACACCCACGCGCTCGGCTACTGCCTGGGCGGCACATTGCTGTCGATCGCCGCGGCCGCGATGGCACGCGATGGCGACAAGCGGCTGTGCACGATCACCCTGCTTGCCGCACAGACGGACTTCACCGAGGCCGGCGAGCTGACGCTCTTCGTCAACGAGAGCCAGGTCGCTTTTCTCGAAGATCTGATGTGGCGGCGGGGCTACCTGGACACGACGCAGATGGCCGGCGCGTTCCAGCTGTTGCGCTCCAATGAACTGATCTGGTCACGGCTGTCGCATGACTATCTGATGGGCGAGGGCGCGCCACCGAGCGACCTGATGGCCTGGAACGCCGACGCCACCCGGCTGCCCTATCGCATGCACTCGGAGTATCTGCGAAAGCTATTCCTGGGTAACGATCTGGCCGAGGGCCGCTATCGTGTCGAGGGCAAGAGTGTCTCGCTTTCCGACATCCATGCGCCGATGTTCGTGGTCGGCACGCTCGCCGATCACGTGGCGCCGTGGCGGTCCGTCTACAAGATCCACTATCAGGTCGATGCCGACGTGACCTTTGTGTTGACCAGCGGCGGCCACAATGCCGGCGTCGTCGCGTCGCCGGACGAGCCCGGCCACAGCTATCAAGTGCTGATCAAGGCCGCCGATGCGCGCTATGTCGGCCCGGACGAATGGCTGAAGTTGGCACCGCAGGTCGAGGGGTCGTGGTGGCCGGAATGGGTCGAATGGTTGGCCGCACGCTCCGGGGCGCCCTGCGATCCGCCGCAGATCGGAGGCGCAGATCTCGACAGCCTGCCCGACGCGCCGGGAGACTACGTCCACACCTAATCGTCAGGCTCCGCATTCGGCGCAAGGTCGGCGGAGCGGAACGGCTTGGCCTTGTCCAGTTTCCGGTAGGCGTCCGAGGCGGTCCGCAACAGTTTCTTTTCGCGCTTGCGGTTGAGGAAGCGAATGCCCGCCTCGGGGACGGCCGCGTTCAATGACGCTGCCAGAGTTTGCCCTCGCGCATCGTCGTTCAATCGCCCGAGGGACTTTTGCGCCTTGCGCAATTGCTTGAGGATCGACTTCTGCTTCGTCAGGGACTCATCGGCGAACAGGTCCTCCAGCGACTCGATCGAATAGGTCAGCCGCTTGTTGAGAAGCCGCAGCTTGTGCCGTTTCTCGACATCGAGCTTGCGGAGCTTGCGCGCTTTCTTAAGCAGCGTCGTTTCCCATTCCGTGAGTTTCGCTGTTGCGTGGTCGGCGAGCGTGCGGCGGCGCAGCCTGATGGCTTCCTTGCTGCGCCGGGTCGACCAGGGTCCTCTCTCGATCCAGGCTGACGTCTGCTCGACGAGACGGCGATATCGCGCGGATTCCAGCGCGCGCGCCAGCAGGCGATGGCTCTCGGCGCGCTTCTCGTCCCAGTGCTGGAGCTCGGCAATGACGGTCAACTCGCCTCCGCTCTCGGCGATGACCCGCTCGATCGCCACGTCGAGGTCCCGTACCATGCCGAGCTGGCTGTTCAGCCATTTAAGTTCGTTCCAGACCTCCGGCCGAACGGCGTCATCGACCATCGGCGAGAAGAAGCGGATGGTGGTGCGCAGATGCGTCAGTGCAATCCGGATCTGGTGCAGCGCCTCGGGATCGCCGCGGCAGGTGCCGTCGTGCTGGGCGAGAACGGCGTCGAGGTGACGGCAGGCAATGATCCGGAAGGCCGTGTCGCAGACCATGCCAGGGCTGAGGCGGCCGGGCAAGACATTGCGCCTGGCCGCAGGCCTGACGTGCGCGGCCGTCGAACTTGTGCTGGGTCGCGCCATTTGCAGATTGCCTTACTTACTCTCGGCGATCACGTCCCGGCAGTTCTGGAGCGTCTGCTCTTGCGTCCCGGATGCATCGATGGTCGCCCAATCGACATGGCCGATATTATAGTGCTCTTGCAGCGCGGCAACCTCTTGCGTGGCGTCGGATGCGTCGCCCCGGCGGCCTCCGATCCGCGCCTGCCGGGTCGCGAGATCCGCAACCAGAAATAGGCCGCTTAGCGGCACGTTGCGCTCGCGCGCCAGTGCGGCGACCGCGTCTCGTTCGTTCTCGCGGGCGAACACGCCGTCGATGACCGCTGAATGGCCTTGCGCCAGCACCCGCCCGGCGTGCTGAGCCAACATGTCGTAAACCCGGGCCGTGACCTCCGGCGTGTATGCGGATGCCGGCAGCCGGTACGTGTCCTCGACCCCGAACATCTGCTTGCGGACGAGGTCGCTGCGCAGCACGACGGCGCCCGGCTGCGGCGCAACCTCCGGCGCGAGCGCGCGTGCCAAAATCGTCTTTCCTGTGCCTGACAATCCGCCGGCTGCTATCAGCCGGGGCGCGGGCGGCTGGATCAGCGCACGGGCGAGGCCAAAATAGCGCCGTGCCCCGTCGAGAATGCCGGGATCATCGGAATGCGGCGGCTTCAGCCGTGCCAGCGCGACCTGGGCACGGATTGCCGCCCGCATGGACATGAACAGCGGTAGTGCGGAGAGCGCGTCGAGATTTTCGACCGAAGTCGCGACGAGATAGCGGTTCAGCACGATATTGGCCGCGCGCGGTTGATCGTGGTGCAACAGGTCCATCAACGTGAATGCGAGATCGTAGAGCACGTCGGTGGTTGCGATTTGGGCGTCGAACTCGATGGCGTCGAACAGCACCGGCTGCTCGTCGATCGACACGATGTTCGCAAGATGCAGGTCGCCATGGCAGCGGCGCACGAAGCCTTGACGGCCGCGCTCTTCGAGCAAAGGCCGGAGGCGGAGGAACATTGCGAGCGAGTCCCTGCCGAGCTGCGCGATCTCTTAGCCTTCGAAATGATTGCCAGTCCGCAGGCCATTGCTGTTGCCATCGATCAGGCCGGGAATGGAGGAAACCCATGCATATCCGTCGGCGCGAACAGCCTGCGCATGCGAAGCCGCGATCGCGTCGGCGACAGCCGAGGCAAAAGTGTCATCCAGCGCTCCGGCCTTGGCCAGATGATCGAGCGTCAGGCTTTCGTCGAAGCGCAACATCTCGACCGCATACTCGATCGGCCGGCCGCTTCCGTCGACCTTCACCGATCCATCGGCCTCTTCCGTGATCGCGACGACGCGGTGATAGATCTGCGGCGCCAGCGGCCGGTTGATCCTGATCTCCTCCTCGCACGCCGTCCTGCGCTTCTCGAGCGTCGAATAATCGAGGAACGGAAATTTCACGGCGCGCTTGATTTTCAAAGCGCGTCTGCCTTCGAGGAAGACCGAAGCTGCGTGCGTATCGATCCGCCTCACGTTCGGATGCCCAGCGGAATTGGTGAGCGCCGCAAAGATCCGGTCCTGGGTCGCAGAATCGCCTGTCATTCCAGCTGGTACGTCCAGATGCGTTCGGAGGCGGCTCCCCCCGTGATCAGGGTAATCCATAGAAGCAGATCGCGGCCAGTCCTTGACTTCGGTCAACGCCTGTCTCCCTCCGACCGATCGGAGTTCCCGGGCTTGACGAGGATCAAGCGTCCCGACCAAAGCCGACCTATTCTGGTGGCCAAGGAGAATCCCGATGCCGATCAAGGACGTCTTTCTGCCGCTCGTTGGCCAGCCACGCGGCCCGGCCCTTGCTGCAATCGAGAAATGCGTGGCCGTTGCCGCCGACCTCGGCGCCAGGATCACCGCGCTGGCACTCGAAGAGGATGTTTTCGTGCGGCCGAAGGTGCTGCTCCCCGATGCGGCCGAGGCAAACGGGGCGCTTGCGGCGGGCGACAGTCAGCACCTCCTGGATGCGTTTACCCGTGCAACCTCCCGCACCGGCATCCGGGCTCAAAGCCGGTCGGCCAAGGTGCCGGCAGACCAGATCGCGTCAGTCCTGGCCGAGCATGGGCGCTTCAGCGATCTCACCCTAGTCCCCGTGAAGCCGCACGACAGCCGAACCGAGCACATCATCGAGACGCTGCTGTTCGAATCCGGGCGTCCGGTGCTGCTCTGCCCGGAGCAGCATGTGAACGAACTGCGACCGGAATTCGAGAACGTCATGATCGCCTGGGATCACTCAGCGCGTGCGGCGCGTGCGGTCGGCGACGCGCTGCCTATCCTTCAGGCAGCAGCCCTAGTCCGCGTGGTGACCGTGGCGGACGACAAGTCCGAGGCGATCGTGCAATCCGGGACGGCTCTGGTCGATCACTTGAGGGAACACGGGGTCTACGCCTCGTTCGAAACCGCGATGGGCAACGGCAGTTCGATTGGCAAAGTGCTCGGAAGCTCGGCGAATTCCCATGCCATCGATGCGATCGTGATGGGCGCCTACCATCATTCGCGCCTGAACGAGATCGTTTGGGGCGGTGTGACAAAGACCGTCATTGGCGAGCCACCGTGCTGGGTTATGCTCTCGTACTAGGCGGGTGGCCAGTTTATCGGCCTGATCGTCAACCATCGGAACCGCCACCGACCGGGCGCATTTGCTTTCATGTCAACTTATCGTCTGAAGAACCTGCTGTCGCCGCGTTCGGTCGCGCTCGTCGGTGCGAGCGCCCGCCCGGTCTCCGTTGGACGCGCCGTTCTGGAGAACATCCGCAAGGCTGGATTCACGGGACAGTTCGGCCTCGTCAATCCGCGCCATGCCGAGATCGGCGGCGTCGCGGCCCTGGGCAGCCTGGATCAATTGCCATTCGTGCCCGAGCTTGTGGTCATCACCGCGCCGGCGCGCGCGGTTCCCGGCATAGTCGATCAAGCCGGGCGGCGCGGCTCGGCGGGTGCCCTGATCGTCTCCGCCGGGCTCGGCCATGGACCGGGGTCCCTCCACGAGGCCGCCATCACTGCGGCCCGCAAATACGGCATGCGGCTGATCGGGCCGAACTGCTTGGGCATCATGATGCCCGGCGTGAGCCTCAATGCGAGTTTTGCCGCACACATGCCGGGGCCGGGGAATCTCGCGCTGATCTCGCAATCGGGCGCGATCGCGGCCGGCATGGTCGATTGGGCCGCGCAGCGCGGCGTCGGCTTCTCCGGCATCGTCTCGATCGGCGATCAAATCGACGTCGATATCGCCGATCTGCTCGACTATTTCGCGATGGATCACAAGACCCGCGCGATCCTGCTTTATATCGAGGCCATCAAGGACGCGCGCAAGTTCATGTCGGCCGCGCGTGCCGCGGCGCGTGTGAAGCCCGTTGTCGTGGTGAAGTCCGGCCGAATGGCGCAGGGCGCGAGGGCGGCTGCTACTCATACCGGTGCGCTTGCGGGCGCCGACGCCGTCTATGACGCGGCGTTCCGCCGCTCGGGCGTCCTGCGGGTCTCCGATCTGCGCGAGCTGTTCGATTGCGCCGAGACGCTCGGCCGCGTCGAGTCGCCGGCGGGAAAGCGCCTCGCCATCCTGACCAATGGCGGCGGCATCGGCGTCCTCGCTATTGACCGGTTGGTCGAGCTCGGCGGCATTCCGGCGACCATCTCGGCGGATGCCCGCAAGAAGCTCGATGACGCGCTGCCGCCGACCTGGTCCGGTGCAAACCCCGTCGACATCGTGGGCGACGCCGATGCGTCGCGCTATGCGGCGGCGCTGGAGGTGCTGCTCGCCGACACCGACAACGACGCGGTCCTCGTCCTCAACGTGCAGACCGCGATCGCCTCGGCTGCCGATATCGCAACGATGGTGACCGAACGCGTCAAGGCATATCGCGAAAAGCACCGCAGTTGGGCCAAGCCGGTGCTTGCCGCCTGGATTGGGGCAGACCAGAACATCATCGAAACACTATCCGGCGCAGGCATCCCGAACTATCCGACCGAGGATGACGCCGTGCGCGGCTTCATGTACCTCGTGAGGCATCGCGAAGTCGTGGAGGAGCTGAGCCAGGTTCCACCCGCAATGCCCGAGACTTTCGTGCCGGACGCACGTGCTGCGAAGCAGATCGTAGCTGCTGCCCTCGCAGACGGTCGCCAATGGCTCGAACCCGTCGAGATCAAACACCTGCTCGAAGCCTACGATATCGCGATGGTGCCCACTTACGCCGCGGCCGATGTCGAGCAGGCGGTGGCCTACGCGAAAGACATCTTTGCGCAAGGCGCCACCGTCGTGCTGAAAATCATGTCCCGCGACATCGTCCATAAATCCGATGTCGGTGGCGTCGTGCTCAATCTGACCACGCCCGACGCGGTGCGGGCCGCCGCCATCGACATTCTCGCCCGGGCAAGCAAGCTGCGTCCGCAGGCCCGCATCGAGGGCGTCATCGTGCAGGCGATGGTCGTCAAGGCGAAGGCGCGCGAGTTGATCCTGGGCCTCGCCGACGATCCCACGTTCGGCACCGTCGTCGTGTTCGGCCGCGGCGGGACCGCGGTCGAGATCATCAACGACAAGGCGCTCGCGCTGCCGCCGCTCGATCTGCAACTGGCCCGCGACCTGATCGACCGCACGCGCGTGTCCCGGCTGCTTCGCGCTTACCGGGACGTGCCGGCGGTGAAGCCCGACGCCGTCGCCATGGTCCTGGTCAAGCTGGCGCAGATGGCCGCCGATATTCCCGAGATCCGCGAATTCGACATCAATCCGCTGCTGGCGGATGAAACCGGCGTGACCGCGGTCGACGCTCGCGTCGCGGTCGGGCCGCCGCAACGGAAGTTTGCCGGCTCCGGCGCCGCCAACTTCGCCGTTCGGGCCTATCCGTCGCAATGGGAGCGCCGCCTCAAGCTCAAGGAGGGCTGGCGGATCTTCGCGCGGCCCCTGCGTCCGGAGGATGAGCCGACCATCCACGCATTCCTGCGTCATGTCACGTCGCACGACCTTCGTCTGCGCTTCTTCGCGCCGATGAAGGAGTTCACCCACGAGTTCATCGCGCGCCTGACCCAGCTCGACTATGCGCGGGCGATGGCATTTATCGCATTCGACGAGGCGACCGGTGAGATGGTCGGCGTGGTCCGCCTCCATTCGGACTCGATCTACGAGAGCGGCGAATATGCGATCCTGCTGCGGTCCGATCTCAAGGGCAAGGGTCTGGGATGGGCCCTGATGCAGCTGATCATCGATTACGCGAGAGCCGAGGGGCTCAAAGCGATCTCAGGTGATGTTCTCAGGGAGAACACCACCATGCTCGAAATGTGCCGGCAGCTCGGCTTCGAGGTGAAGCCGGATCCCACTGAACCGGACATTTGCGACGTCAGGCTGAAACTCTGAGCGCTACGTCAGGAGCGCGCTTCGGCCGAATTGGCCGCGGCGGAGTCCTTGGCCGTTCTCCGCAAAGTCTTGACCAGGACCGCAATCAGCGGCACCAGCACGGGCAAGATCGTGCTGAGCGGATGATGCACGGCGCCCGACACCTGGGCCTGGAATGTGCGTGCCTCGAGCTGAAGAGCTTCGATGGATGCGCCGTGAATCTCGTTGGCGAGTTCGATGTCGCGGCCCGAAGGCGGCCGGCCGGCAATCACAAAGAGAATCGCTGCGATGGCAAAATTGACGGCGCCGAGGATGGCGGCCGCGCCAATGGCAGTCCAGATCTGCACCAGTGCGAAATAGGCGGACAACTCCAGCATCAGGAGGCCGAACGCGGCGATCAGGGCCGCAAAGGCGCGCAGGCCGAGGCCGATCAGCAGGTGGCGCAGCCTGATATCCGCGATGATCCTGTCTGTACGCCAGAGCACACGCAGATGTTTGACGACATTTTCCGTGTTCACCTAGTGCCTCCGCAGCATGAATCCGACGACCACGCCGAGCGCGAAGGCCGAGGCAAGCGATGTGATCGGGCGGTCCGCAATGAGGCCCTGAAGCTGCTCGTGCTCCTCATCGACGGTCTCGCCGAGCTCGGCGAGCGCAGCCTTGATCTGATCGGCAAGGGCCTCCGCGCGGTCTTTCGAACTGTCGAACATCTCCTCGCCGGCCGTGCTCAGCAAGCGTGTGACGTCAACCTTCAGCGTTCGCAGTTCTTCGCTCATCCTGTCGCTGTCGAACATGGATCTGATTTCCCCTTTAATGGAATCAAACCTAGGACCCGCCGGCGCGAGCGCTCTTGATTTGCGTCAAGGAGGCAGACGCGTCGTGGTCTTGAGACAGGTCAAACCGGCTGCCACATGCCGGCCTAGAATGACCGGCTGAATGGGGACCCGGTTGTCCCGATGAGGTGGAAGCGTGAATTCCGAACCGCTGTTGCTGGCAACGCCCTCCGGCGAAGAGCTGAAATTGTGCCCGGAAGGGCCGTGGATTGCCGCGAACGTGTCGATGCTGGAGACATTGTCCCGGTCGGTCGGGGCGGAGGTCGACGAATCCAGAGCTGTGACGCTGGACTTGTCGGGCGTCAGCGCGCTCGACACCCTCGGCGCCTGGGTCCTGGAGAAGCTGTCGCGCAGGGCTTTATCATCCGGTCGATCGGCCGAATTTATCGGTGTCGCCGACCATTTCAGTGGCCTGATGGACGAGGTGCGTCAGGTCAACCGCCACACGCCGCTGCCGGCGCCCGCACCCAACCCTGTTCTGCTCAGGCTGAACGATCTCGGCAAGTCCACGGTCGGCGCGCGCGAAGACATCACGATTTTTCTTCAAATGCTGGGCGCGCTGTTCATGGCCCTGATCGGCGTGCTGCGCCGGCCGCGCTCGCTGCGACTGACATCGCTGATCTATCAGCTCTACCGCATCGGCTGGCAGGCCATCCCCATCGTCATGCTGATCACCTTCCTGATCGGCGCCATCATCGCCCAGCAGGGATTTTTCCATTTCCGCAGGTTCGGCGCGGAGTCCTACACCGTCGACATGGTCGGCATCCTGGTGCTGCGCGAGCTGGGCGTGCTGATCGTCGCCATCATGGTCGCCGGCCGCTCGGGAAGCGCCTACACCGCCGAGCTCGGCTCGATGAAGATGCGCGAGGAGATCGACGCGCTTTCGACCATGGGCCTCGATCCCGTCCACGTCCTGATCCTGCCGCGGGTTGCGGCCCTGGTCATTGCGCTGCCGATCCTTGCCTTCATCGGATCGATCGCCGCACTCTATGGCGGCGGCCTGGTCGCGCAGTTCTACGGCGGCATGGCGCCGGCGATCTATGTCGCGCGACTGCACGATGCGATCTCCGTGGCCCATTTCGAGGTAGGCATCCTGAAGGCGCCGTTCATGGCGCTGGTGATCGGAATAGTCGCCTGCAGCGAGGGCTTGCGCGTGAAGGGCAGCGCCGAGTCGCTGGGACGACAGACCACGATTTCGGTGGTCAAGTCGATCTTCTTGGTGATCGTGCTCGACGGCCTGTTCGCGATCTTCTTCGCCTCGATCGGAATGTGATCATGGGCGAATCGCAAGAACAGTTCGCGATCCGCGTCCGCGACCTCGTGGTCGGCTTCGGCCGTCAGACCGTGCTCGATCATCTGACGCTCGACGTGCGCCGGGGTGAGATCCTCGGGCTCGTGGGGGCGTCAGGTGGTGGCAAGTCGGTGCTGATGCGAACCATCATCGGCCTCATCCCGCGCCAAGGCGGGACCATCGAGGTTACGGGACGGCCAATCGGCGGCCGCACCGAAGGCGCGGCCACGACATGGGGGATTCTGTTCCAGCAGGGCGCACTTTTCTCCTCGCTGACGGTCCGGCAGAACATCCAGTTTCCGCTCCGTGAAAATCTCGTCCTGTCGCAGGAGCTGATGGACGAGATCGCGATCGCCAAGCTCGAAATGGTCGGGCTGCGGGCGCAGGACGCCGATAAATATCCGGCGGAGCTATCCGGCGGCATGACCAAGCGCGTCGCGCTGGCGCGCGCGCTCGCGCTCGATCCGCCGATCCTGTTCCTGGACGAGCCGACCTCGGGCCTCGATCCGATCGCGGCGGGTGATTTCGACGCGCTGATCGGGACCCTGCAAAAGACCCTCGGCTTCACCGTGTTCATGGTCACCCATGATCTGGCGAGCCTGACAACGGTCTGCGATCGGGTCGCCGCTCTTGCCGACGGCAAGATCGTGGCGATCGGTCCAATGCGCGAACTGCTGCAATCCGAGCATCCCTGGGTGCGCGCCTATTTCCATGGCAAGCGCTCGCAGATGCTGCAACACGAGATGAGATGAGACATGGAAACCCGCGCTCCCTACGTGCTGATCGGCAGTTTCGTCCTGGCCGCGGTCCTTGCGGTGTTCGGCTTCGTCTACTGGCTGAACAACACCGGCGGCATGGGGCCGCGCACGAGCTATCACGTGCAATTCCAGGGCCCGGTGCCCGGTCTCCTGGTCGGCGCCGGCGTACTGTTCAACGGCATCCGCGTCGGCGAGGTCACCCAACTCGGGCTTGCGCCGGACAATCCACGCTTCGTCAATGCGACGATATCGGTTGCTTCGACCACGCCGGTGCGCGCCGACAGCAGGGTCGGGCTCGATTTCCAGGGGCTGACCGGCGTGCCGGTGGTGACGTTGGAGGGGGGCATCATCGTCGCCAAATCCGGCGAGCCCCCGACCTTGATTGCCGAGGCCGGTGCGGGCCAGAGCATGACGCAGGCCGCGCGCGATGCACTGCGGCGGCTCGACACGGTGCTGGAGGACAATTCGGGCCCGCTGAAGGACACCATTGCCAATCTCAAGACCTTCTCGGATGGGCTGGCGCGCAACACCGGCAAGATCGACGGCATTTTGGCGGGCCTGGAGAAGATGACCGGCGGCGGAACGCCGGCGCAGAAAGTCACCTATGACCTGCGCACGCCGCAGAACCTCGGTCCTGCGACCAAGACGCTCGCGGCGTCGCTGGCCATTCCCGAGCCGACAGCGGTCGCCATGCTCCAGACCCAGCGCATGCTGTTCGCGCCTGGGGGCGATAATCCGGGCTTTGCGGACTTCCTCTGGGCTGACAGCATTCCCAAACTGGTGCAGGCGCGGCTGATCGACAGTTTCGAGAACTACGACATTGCCCATGCGCCGTTGCGCACGGCCGATATCGGGCAGGCGGACTATCAGCTGCTGATCGACATCAGGCGCTTCCGCATCGCCACCGAGGGAGAGACACGGGTCGAGATCGGCCTGTCGGCACGGATCGTCGACAAGAACGGCAAGGTGGTCGCCTCGCGTCTCATCGAGACCAGCGAAAAGCTCGACAAGGTCGAACCGGCCACGGCGGTCGCGGCCTTCGATACGGCCTTCACGCGCATCGCGAAGGAGCTGATCGGCTGGACCGTGCAGGCGGTGTGAGGGCGGCTATTCCAGGGTCTTGAGGTAGGACAGGAGATCGTGGATCTGGTCCGGACTGAGCTCGAAGGCCGGCATGTCGGCGTGGCCGGTGTTGATGCCCTCGGCCAGCGCCTCCCCAAGGCTCTCGATGGGATAGCGCTGGTGCAGGGCCCGCAGCGGCGGTGCGATCTTGAGCGGACTGCTCGACGCGCGGTCGATCGCGTGGCAGCGCGCGCAATTGGCGCGCGCAAAGGCCTTGCCGCGTTGTTCGGCGGTCGGGGCAGCCAGGGCAGGCGTCATCAGAAGCAACCCGATCAACCCGTGACGCAGCGTTCCTTGCAGCATGTAAAGTGGCCCCGTTTATGTCTGGGAGAAGAATAGGGCGGGGATTCCCTCCAAAATTGATCTGGGTCAACCGGCTTTGGCGCAGTGCAGTAAAATGCAGCCGCGCGACGGAATGGGCCTGATGGGCACCCGGCGCTAGGAGCGGTCAATGAAGCCCGTAGTCACGATTGAGCCGAACTGGCAGCTCTGCAGCGATTGCGCTGTCCGCGCATCGGCGGTTTGTTCGTCGCTGGATGCGGTCGAGCTTCGGGAATTCGAGCATCTCGGCCGGCGCCTCCATTTTTCCTCAGGCGAGACTGTGTTCTCCGAGGAGGACATCACGACCTCGTTCTACAATCTCGTTGAGGGCGTCATGCGGCTGTACAAGCTGCTGACCGACGGCCGCCGCCAGATCGTGGGCTTTGCCTTGCCCGGCGATTTCCTGGGGATGAATATTTCGGGCAGGCACAATTTTTCGGCCGATGCGATCGGCGCGGTGACCGTATGCCAGTTCGCTAAGGCACCCTTCGGCCGTTTCATCGAAGAGCGGCTGCACCTCCTCAGGCGGATCAATGAACTGGCAATTCGCGAGCTGAACCAGGCCCGGGACCACATGGTCCTGCTCGGCCGCCGTTCGGCGGACGAAAAGGTTGCGGCCTTTCTGCTCGGCTGGCGCGAGCGGCTGGTCTCGCTGAAGGGGGCGTCGGACACGGTTCCGCTTCCAATGAGCCGCCAGGACATCGCCGACTACCTCGGCCTGACCATCGAGACCGTCAGCCGCACCTTCACCAAGCTGGAGCGCCACGGCGTGATCGAGATCATTCATGGCGGGATCAGCCTGCTGGACGCGGCGAAGGTCGAGGCCTTGGCCGCAGCCTGATTCCGACGCAGCGCTGCTCGATTTTGATCGGGATCAATGCGTTCGGCCGCGTGCCTCAGATAATGCCTGAAACCACAGGGGAGGGCATCATGCCGGCTGACGCGTTGCTTATGAGCATCTTTGTCGTGGCAATCTTTGTCACATTCGCCGGGGCACTGGTCTGGGCAGATCGGCAAACCAGTCCAGGCCGGCTCAAGTCAGACGTCAAGCGTCCTAGCTCCTGAGAATCACGATCGCATTTTGCGGCGCCCGCGGCGCGGGCTATGCCGTCCGAACTTGGCAGGGTTGGCAGCGCCTCAACGCAAGGCGGCGTGCGGCGCCTGCAACTCTGCATCGACCGGGACGCATTGGCTCATCCTGCGGCTGCCGGCTCCGCACCTGACCGCGGCATTTTCGCCGCGTTTGCCTCAAATCGAGAGCATGCTTTCCGGTTGAAAAACTGGGCTACACTGACTACGCAGGGACCCCAGTGCCTCGCAGTCTTAGGAGCCCAGTGGCGTGCCTCAGGACAAGACCGGCGACGACCCCCGACAAGCGGCGGGGAATAAATTATCGGTCCTGCGCAAGCACCCGATCTTTGCGGATCTGGAGCCGGAGGCGCTGGATCAGCTCTGCCGTTACGCCAAGCACACCACGGTGAAGCGCGGCGCGACGATCGCTGCCAAGGGCGATCCCGGCAACAATCTGTTCGCGGTGATCACAGGGACGGTGAAGATTTCCTCTTCGTCGCCCGACGGCCGCAACGCCATTCTCAATCTGATCGGTCCTGGAGAGATCTTCGGCGAAATCGCGGTGCTCGACGGCGCCCCGAGGTCGGCCGATGCGACCGCCAACACTAATTGCGAGCTCTACATCATCGATCGCCGGGACTTCCTGCCGTTCGTGAAGAGCCAGCCGGCGCTCGCAATGAAATTCATCGAGCTGCTCTGCGCGCGCCTGCGCTGGACCAGCCAGCAGGTCGAGCAGGTGATCCTGCAAAATCTGCCGGGCCGGCTCGCGAGCGCGCTGCTCGGCCTCACCGAAGAGCGCAAGTTCGACTCCGGCAGCGGCACGCTTGCCATCACGCAGCAGGAGATCAGCGAGATGGTGGGGATGACGCGCGAGAGCATCAACAAGCAATTGCGCGCCTGGGCGGGCCGCAACTGGGTTCGCCTCGAGCACGGCGCCATTGTCGTGCTCGACATGGATGCATTGCGCGAACTCGCCGAGAGCGGGCTCGACAGCTAGCTGTCGATGATCGCGACGGCGCGGGTCCAGCCCGCGGAGGCCCGCTCGATCTTCACCGGAAAGCACGAGACCGTGAACCCGGTCGAAGGCAGCTGGTCGAGATTATGCAGCTTCTCGAGATGACAATAGCCGATGTGCCGTCCCGCCTTGTGGCCTTCCCAGATCAGGCCGGCATCTTTCGTTTCGGCATATTTCTTCGCGGTGTGGACGAACGGCGCGTCCCAGCTCCAGCCGTCGGTGCCGGTCAGCCGCACGCCGCGTTCGAGCAGATACATGGTGGCCTCATAGCCCATGCCGGAGCCTGAGCTGACATAATCGGCTTGGCCGAACTTGGCGCCGGCGCCGGTGTTGACGACGACGATCTCCAGCGGCGACAGCGCATGCCCGATCCGGCTCAACTCCTTCTCGACGTCGTCGGCGCTCGCCACGTAACCGTCGGGGAGATGCCGGAAGTCGAGCTTCACGCCGGGCTGAAAGCACCATTCCAGCGGTACCTCGTCGATCGTCCATGACGGCTCGCCGCGATTCATGGTCGGATGGAAGTGCCAGGGCGCATCGAGATGCGTGCCGTTATGGGTCGACAGCGAGACCTGCTCGACGGCCCAGCCTTGGCCGTCCGGCAGGTCCTGTGCCGTGAGGCCCTCGAAGAACTGCAGCATCCGCGGCAGACCCTGCTGGTGATCGATGTACTGGATCGCCGGGTGATTGCCCGGCGGATCGGCCGTCACGTCGTTTCTGAGCGGCACGGAGATGTCGATCAGCTTCCGCGGCATGGGCATTCCTCGGGATGGTCGGTTTGTTTCGCAGCATCTTGAGGGGGCCGCACCGGCGTCGTCAAGCAACGCCCATGAATGCTTCCCGCGCCAGACGACCAGATGATTTCGGAAAAACTGGACGATGGGCCGGTTGTCTGCCCAAAGCCGGCTTGATCCATCGATGCAACTCTAGCATTGATCGATGCCGGATTTAGCTTGGACAGAGAATGCCGCGCGCCCTAGGGACGACAATGGCGCTTGACTTCACACCGGAAGTGGAGCGACCCAAGGCGGCCCGCAGCATCTGCCCAACGACATAATCAACTCAGGAGGAAGCTCAGATGAAGATACTTACCGGCGTCATCGCAGCCGCTCTGCTGGCGGTCTCAGCCCCCTTGGCGACCGCACGCGATTTCCGTTCCGCCGACATCCATCCCGCCGATTATCCGACCGTCGAGGCCGTCAAGTTCATGGGTAAGCAGCTCGCAGCGGCGAGCGGCGGCAAGCTTGGCGTCAAGGTGTTCCCCAATGGTGCGCTGGGCTCCGAGAAGGACACCATCGAGCAGCTCAAGATCGGCGCACTCGACATGATGCGGATCAACGCATCGCCCTTGAACAACTTCGTGCCGGAAACCATCGCGTTGTGCCTGCCCTTCATCTTCCGGGACACGCAGCACATGCGCACCGTTCTTGACGGGCCGATCGGCGACGAGATCCTGGCGGCCATGGCGCCCGCAGGCCTGATCGGCCTCGCCTATTACGACAGCGGCGCCCGGTCCATCTACACCGTCAAGGCACCGATCAAGTCGCTCGCGGACGTCAAGGGTCTGAAAATTCGCGTCCAGCAATCCGACCTTTGGGTCGGCATGATCCAGAGCCTCGGGGCCAATCCGACGCCGATGCCGTATGGCGAGGTCTATACCGCTCTCAAAACCGGTCTGGTGGACGCTGCCGAGAACAATTGGCCGTCTTACGAGTCCTCGCGCCACTTCGAGGCCGCCAAGTTCTACAACGTCACCGAGCACTCCCTGGCGCCCGAAGTTCTCGTGATGTCGAAGACGGTCTGGGACACGCTGAGCAAGGAAGACCAGGCGATGGTCCGCAAGGCGGCCAAGGAATCGGTGCCCGTCATGCGCAAGCTCTGGGACGAGCGCGAGCAGGCGTCCCGCAAGACGGTCGAAGCGGCCGGCGTTCAGGTCGTGACGATCGCCAACAAGGCGGAATTCGTCGACGCGATGAAGCCGGTGTACGACAAGTTCGCGGGTGACGAGAAGCTGAAGAGCCTCGTCAAGCGTATCCAGGACACGAAGTAAGGCCATAGCGTCGGTCCGGCGCGCCGACTGGCGACGCCGGACCCGCAAGGAGACCCGGATGACAGACCCTCACGTCGCAGACCACGAACTGGACGTAGCCGGACGCCCGTCCACCGGCCTGCTGTCCCGGATCAATGCTCCCGTCGCCCGGCTAGGCATGTATTTGTCGGTGACCGGGCTGCTCGTCATCGTCACCATCGTCTTCTACCAGGTGTTCGGACGTTACGTGCTCAACTCCAGCCCGACCTGGACGGAGAACCTTGCGTTGGTTCTGATCCTGTATGTCACGCTGATCGGCGCTGCCGTCGGCGTGCGCGATGCCGGACATATCGGCATGGATAGTTTGCTGGTGATGCTGCCGGATCGCGCGCGAGAGAAGATCGAGCTTGTCATCCACGTTCTGGTGGCCGGGTTCGGCGTCGCCATGGCCTATAACGGCTGGATCCTCGGAGCGTCGGTCGGAACCGTGAAGATCCCCAATCTCGGGTTGCCCGAGGTCATCCGCTACGTGCCGCTGATCGCCTCCGGCGTCCTGATCGTCTCCTTTTCAATCGAGCACATCATCGCTCTCCTGCGCGGCGAAGAGGTCGTCCCCTCATGGAACTGATCATCCTTGGCGCCACTTTTTTCGGCTTCCTGGTCCTCGGCGTCCCCGTCGCCTTCGCGATCGGCCTCTCGGCGATTTGCACCATCTTCTACGAAGGTCTGCCGGTCGCGGTCATCTTCCAGCAGATGATGTCGGGGATGAACATCTTCTCCTTCCTCGCCATCCCGTTCTTCGTCTTCAGCGGTGAGCTGATGCTGCATGGCGGCGTCGCCGACAAGATCGTGCAGCTCGCCAAGAATCTCGTCGGACACATCCGGGGCGGGCTCGGCATGTCGAACGTGGTCGCCTGCACGCTGTTCGGCGGCGTGTCCGGCTCGCCTGTTGCGGACGTCTCGGCGATGGGGGCCGTGATGATCCCCATGATGAAGAAGGAAGGGTTCGACACCGACTACGCCGTCAACGTCACAACCCATGCTTCGCTGGTCGGAGCACTGATGCCGACCAGTCACAACATGATCATCTATGCGCTCGCCGCCGGCGGCAAGGTCTCGATCGGCGCGCTGATCGCCGCCGGCCTCCTGCCGGCGCTCGTACTGATGGTCTGCATGCTGGTCGCGGCGTACGGCGTTGCCGTGAAGCGAGGCTATCCGGCCGGCAAGTTCCCGGGCTGGCCCGCGGTTTTTCGCTCGCTCGCAGCCGCACTGCCCGGCCTTCTGATCGTCGGCATCATCCTGGCGGGTATCCTGTCCGGCGTGTTCACGGCAACCGAATCCGCGGCCGTCGCGGTCACCTATACGATCCTGCTGACGTTCTTCATCTACCGCACCATGACCTTGCCGAACTTCCTGCGGGCGGCGGCCAAGGCCGTGAAGACGACGGGCGTGGTGCTGCTGCTGATCGGCGTCTCCACCATGTTCCAATATCTGATGGGACTTTACGAGGTGGCCGACTTCGCCGGCGAGATGATGAGCAGGGTCTCGACCCAGCCCTGGGTCATCTTCCTGCTCATCAACGTCATCCTGTTCGTGCTGGGCACGTTCATGGACATGGCAGCGACCATCCTGATCTGCACGCCCATCTTCCTGCCGATCGCGATGAAGGCGGGCATGGATCCGGTGCAGTTCGGCATGCTGATGCTGATCAACTGCGCACTGGGGCTGAACACCCCGCCGGTCGGAACCACGCAGTTCGTGGGCTGCGCCATCGGCGGCATCTCGGTGGGTGCGGTGATGCGCACCATCCTGCCGTTCTACGCCGCCCTGATCGCAGCTCTGATGTTCGTGACCTACGTCCCCGCCTTCTCGCTGTGGCTGCCGCGCCTCCTGATGGGCTACAAGGGATAGCAGCAAGGCAGGGAGAATCTATCCGTGACGGACTATCGCAAGCTCTTCGATCTCACCGGCAAGACGGCCGTGGTGCTCGGCGCTGCCTCGGGCATCGGCAAGTCGTCGGCCGAGGCGCTGGCCGGGCTCGGCGCCCGTGTCGTCTGTGCCGATCGCGCGATTGACGCCGCCGAAGCGACCGCGGCCGGCATTCATGAGAAGCGCGGCTGGGCCGAGGCGGCTGTGTGCGACGCGGCGAGCGCTGCTGATGTCAATGCGTTGGCCAAGACCGTGATGCAGAAATTTTCGCGGCTCGACATCGCGGTGACGACGCCCGGGCTCAACATCCGCAAGACCATCCTCGACTACACCGAGGAGGATCTCGATCGCGTCCTCAACCTCAACATCAAGGGCACGGTGTGGTTCTTCCAGGCCTTCGGCCGCATCATGGTCGAGCAGAAGGGCGGCAGCATCATCGCCTGCTCCTCGGTGCGCGCGGTGACCATCGAGCCCGGCCTCGGCGTCTACGGCTCGACCAAGGCCGCGATCGGCCTGCTGGTGAAGGGCTTTGCTTCCGAGGTCGGACGTTCCGGCGTGCGCGTCAACGCGATCGCGCCGAGCATCGCCGAGACCGCGCTGACCGGCCCGTTCAAGCAGCGTCCCGATATCTACAATCTCTACGCCGGCCACACCGTGTTCAACCGCTGGAGCAGCGCCGACGAGGTCGCGACCGCCGTGGCCTATCTCGCCTCGGACGCCGCGAGCTATGTCAGCGGCAGCACGCTGTTCGTCGATGGCGGCTGGACCGCCGTCGATGGTCCCCCGACCGGCCTCACCCAGTTGCACACCTAGGGCGGTTATCTAGCCGCTAAAGCCCGCGCGATGCCGCAGCTCCTTGCGGTCTGCGCCGGTCAGCAACGCGATTAGTGCAGCCGCCTCTTGCGGATGTGCGGCCCGCGTGGTCACGCCGGCCGTGTACATCGTCACGAGCTCGCAGCCCGGCGGCAGCGCTCCTGACAGCGCGATGCCCTCCGTCGCGATGATCTCGGTCGCCTGCGTGCAGCCGATCGGACGGGCGGCGGTGGACGCCGCAAGCTCCCGCATCGCGGTCGCGCCGTTGGTAAAGATCTTGAGGCGCGAAGCGACCTCATAGGCGATGCCGAGCTGATCCAGGACCTTTGCAACGTGCTGTCCAGCGGTCGAGGCCCTGGTGTCCGGAACGAAGATCGCGTCGGCGCTGCGCAGCACGTCGCGCAAATCGGCCTCGGTCTTCACTGCTACCTTGGGATCACGGCTGCGGACAGCGAGCGCGGTCTCGACCCGCCCGACATCTGTGATCGAGGACGGAATGACGAGCTTCTCCTCGGCAAGCTTTGCAAGCAGCGCCTGCGTCAGGATCACCAGATCCGCCGCCGTTCCCGTGCGCAGCTTGTCGGCCATGATGCCGACCGCGCCGAACTCGCCGTCGATGCCGAAGCCGGTCTGCGTCTCGAAGGGGTCGACGAGGCCGCGCACCAGGCCTTGCGCCGCGCCTCCGCTCAAAATGCTCACTGTCGTCACGATGCCTGCTCCATGGCTGCAATGATCTTGTCGCGGGTGATCGGCAGGTCGCGCACGCGTACGCCGAGGCAATCGTAAACGGCATTCGCGATCGCTGCCGTCACCGGGCCGTGGGTGGCCTCGCCGGCGCCGACCGGCTCGATCTCCGGCCGCTGGACGATCTCGACATCCACCATTGGTACCTCGCTGAAGGTGAGGATCGGATAGTCGGTCCAGGACGTCGATGTGATGCGCGTGCGGTCAAAGCGGACACGTTCCTTCAGCACCCAGCTCGTCGCCTGGATCGCGCCGCCCTCGATCTGGTTGATGACGCCGTCCGGGTTGATGGCCTCGCCGACATCGACGGCAAGCGTCAGCCGCTTGACGCGGATGTCATCGGTGCCTTCGATCTCCGCAATCGCGGCGCAATAGGCCCCCGTGTTCTTGTAGCGGGCGAAGCCGACGCCATGACCGATGCCGGACTGCTTCTGCGGTTTCCACTGCGCGCGTCGTGCCGCGGCCCGGATGACGTCCTTCGCGCGTTCGTCGCGCAGATGACGCAGGCGGAACGCGATCGGGTCTTCGCCGCGCAGGGCGGCGATCTCGTCGAGCAGGGACTCGATGGCGAACACATTGCCTTGTCCGCCAAGTGTCCGCAGCGCCGAGGTCCGCACCGGCATGGTCAGCAGCCGGTGGCTCGTGACCGTCCAGGCCTTGAGGTCGTAGAGCGGAACGGAGTTGCGGTCGCCGCCGCCGCCATTGGCCGCGGGCGGATTGGTCGAGATCATGCGCGGCCAGGGATTCGCGATCTCGGATGCGGCAAGCAGCGCGGGCTGCGCCGCGCGTCCCGGCCGCGCCGCGTGGCCGTTGCTCCAGATCGCATGGCGCCAACCGACGATCTCGTTGTCCGCAGCGAGATCGGCCTCGATCTCGATCGCCATCGCCGCGCCGAACGGCGCGTGGGACATCTCGTCGTGACGTGACCATTGCACCCGCACCGGACGGCCGCCGGCAGTCTTCGCCAGCAGCACGGCATCGAGCGCGACGTCGTCGGCGGCATTGTGTCCGTAGCAGCCCGCGCCCTCCATGTGCTCGACGACGATGTTCTCGGCCTGCAGCTTGAGCACGATCGCGAGGTCGGCGCGCAGCAGATAGACGCCCTGGCTGTGCGTCCACACGTGGACACGATCGCCGTTCCATTGTGCCATCGCACAGGACGGTGCGATCGAGGCGTGCGCGATGTAGGGGCGAGTGTATTGCCGGCTGAGGGTGCGAGCAGCTTTCTTTAGCGTTGCCGTCGTGGTCCTGGTGTCGATGACATCAGTCTCGACCGGCTGGCTCTTCAGGAACGCGGCCAGATCATTTTCATCTGGCAGCGGCTCGCCGGCCGACCATGTCGCGCCACTGCGCAAGGTTTTCAGCGCGGCTTCCGCCGCTACCTCGCTGTCGGCGGCCACGCCGGCAAAGCCGCCGTCGCGGACGATCGCGATGAGGCCGGGAACGGCTCGCGTCGCCGTCTCGTCGAGCGCGATCAGCCTGGCGCCCGAGATGTCCGGCCGCAGCACGCGTCCGTGCAGCAAGTCCGGCAGCGGACAGTCGTGAATAAAGCGCAGCCGCGCGAACACCTTGTCGGGAATGTCGACGCGCTGGACCGAATGTCCGGCCACAGTGCGTTTGGCGACAATCTTCGGCGTCGCGCCCGCATTGGCATCGTGGTCGAGCGAGATGTCATCGGCCAACTCCCAATAGCTGGTCCTGACATTGCCCGGGCCCGAGATCGTGCCGTCATGGATCTCGAGCAGTGATGCATCGACGCCCAGACGCTCCGATGCCGCGGTGAGGAAGCGCTGGCGGACCTCGGCACAGGCGTGGCGCAGTGCGCGGCCGGACTGCTGGACCGAAAGGCTGCCCGAGGTGACGCCCTCGTTCGGGCTTGCCGCCGTGGAGGCGCGGATCATCTCGATGCGGCCAATATCGATGTCGAGCTCGTCTGCTGCGATCTGCGCTAGGGCCGTGACGATGCCCTGGCCGATCTCGACCTTGCCGGGCGAGATCGTGACACGGCCTTCGCCGATGAGCTTCACCCAGGATGACAGCTTTGGATTGGCCGCAAGACTAACCGGCAGTGTCAGGGCAGGGGACGGCGCGCTCATGATGTCGCCATCTCCGCGGCCGCCCGCAGCACGGCGCGGACCATGCGGTTGTGCGATCCGCAGCGGCACAGATTGCGATCAAGCGCCGCTTTCACCTCGGCCTCCGTCGGCGACGGATTGCGCTTCAGCAAAGCCGCCGCGCTGATCAGGATTCCCGAGACGCAATAGCCGCATTGCATCGCCTGTTCGGCGATAAAGGCGCGTTGCAGCGGATGCGGCTGCTCCGCTGTGCCGAGGCCTTCCACCGTGACGATGTCCTTGTCCGCGACCGACCACATCGGCAGGTCGCAGGAGGCCATCGCGCGGTCGTCGACCATGACATGGCAGGCGCCGCACTCGCCGGCGCCGCAGCCGAAATGCGGACTTGTGACGCCGAGCCGGCCGCGCAGCACGTCGAGCAGCATCTGATCCGGATCGGTATCCACGGCCGCCGCCGTGCCGTTGAGCTGGAATTGAATCATCGGCATTGTCGCTCTGCGGCCTCAGGACTTGTCGAACTTCTTGACCACGTCGGCCCATTTTTCGATGTCGCCGCGCAGGAACTTGTCGAATTCCTCTGGCGTCATCGACATGGGCGCCGCGCCCTGCGCAGTCCAGAGCTTGACGATGTCGGGCCGCTTCACCATTGCGTTCACGGCGGCATTGAGCTTGTCGATGACAGGTTTCGGCGTGCCGACCGGCGCCATCAGGCCAAGCCAGATCGTGGCTTCGTAGCCTGCGACCCCCGCCTCGATCGCCGTCGGTACGTTCGGCAGCACCGCTGAGCGCTGCTTGCCGGTGGTCGCGAGCGCGCGGACCTGGTTCTCGCCGATGTTCGGCGCCATCGCCGGCACCGCGTCGATCATCATCTGCACCTGCCCGCCGATCACGCCACTGCGTGCCTCGCCACTGTTGCGGTAGGGGACGTGGACGAGATCGATGCCGGCCATGGCTTTGAACAGCTCGCCGGCCATGTGATAGGGCGTGCCCTGGCCGGAGGAGGCGTAGTTCAGCTTGCCCGGCTGCGACTTGGCGAGCGCGACGAACTCCTGCAGCGTCTTCGCTGCGACTTGCGGGTTCACCACGATGACGAGATCGGAAGCGTTCACCGGTGCGATCGGCGCGAGGTCGCGCATCAGCTCGTATTTGCGCTTGTCCGGCGTCAGCAGGGATTCGTTCGCGGTCTGGGTGTTGGACATCATCAACAGCGTGTAGCCGTCGGCGGGCGACTTCGCCGCTTCGACCGTGCCGATGACGCCGCCCGCGCCGGTGCGGTTCTCGATCACGAAGGGCTGGCCAAAACTCTCCTGGAGCGCATTGCCGATCTGCCGGGCCGCGACATCGGCCGGCCCGCCGGCGCCAAAGGGCACGACGATCCGGACCGCATGGTTGGGATAGTCTTGCGCGAGGGACGGGGCTGCGGAGAAGGCGCAGAGCAGGCCGGCGGCGAGCGCCAGCATGAATTGTCGGGCCGTCACACCCACCTCCCTGATGTCGTTCTTGTTGGCCGGCACTGTAGCGGCAGGGGAGGCGGACTGTCGACGCCTCACAAGGCCGATGCTGCCTGGAATATCGGGTGGTTTTCGGTGTGGCGGCGCCGTTCTTCGCGGTCGCGGCAGGAACCGGCGGCGCACGCGGTCTGAGCAAATCGCATGGGCGTTGCCGGATAAATACCCTCGGCTGACAGGTATTTTGGTGTTACCAAACTGGACATGAACCAGCACGCCAAGATCGAAATCCGCCATTCGACCTGTCCGCACGATTGTCCGTCGGCCTGTGCCCTCGATGTCGAGGTGATCGAGGGACGCAGCATCGGTCGCGTCCGCGGTTCGAAAAAGCAGACCTATACGGCCGGCGTAGTCTGCGCCAAGGTCGCCCGTTATGCCGAACGCATCCATCATCCCGAAAGGCTGATGTATCCGCTGCGTCGCACCGGGCCGAAGGGCTCCGGCCAATTCGCGCGGATCAGCTGGGACGAGGCGCTGGACGAGATTGCGGATCGCTTCAACCAGGCCGAGCGCGAATTCGGCGCGGAGTCGGTCTGGCCCTATTACTACGCCGGCACGATGGGGCTGGTGATGCGCGATGGCCTCAACCGCCTCACGCATGTGAAGAAATATTCGCGGTTCTATCAAACCATCTGCGCCAATGTCGGGCGCATCGGCTTCGCGATCGGCACCGGCAAGATCGCCGGCGTCGATCCGCGCGAGATGGCGCTGTCCGATCTCGTGGTGATCTGGGGCACCAACCCCGTCAACACGCAGGTCAACGTGATGACGCACGCCGCCCGTGCCCGGAAGGAGCGCGGCGCCAAGATCGCAGCCGTCGACATCTACGACAACGAGACCATGAAGCAGGCGGATATCAAGATCATCCTGCGGCCAGGCACCGACGGCGCGTTCGCCTGCGGCGTGATGCATGTCCTGTTCCGCGACGGCTATGCCGATCGCGCCTATATGGACAAGTACACCGATTGCCCTGGCGAACTCGAGGCGCATCTGAAGACGCGCAACCCCGAATGGGCGTCCGCGATCTCAGGTGTGCCGGTGGCGGAGATCGAGGCTTTTGCCAAACTGGTCGGCGAGACCAAGCGGACCTTTTTCCGGCTCGGCTATGGCTTCACCCGCTCGCGCAACGGCGCGGCGCAGATGCATGCCACGAACTGCATTCCCGCGGTAACCGGCGCTTGGCAATATGAAGGCGGCGGTGCCTTCTTCAACAATTACGCGCTGTGGCACTTCAACGAATCCATCATCGAAGGTCACGACGCCATCGACCCAACTATCCGCGCGCTTGACCAGTCGCAGATCGGCCGCATCCTCACCGGCGATTCCAAGGCCCTGCTCGGCAAGGGGCCGGTCAAGGCGATGCTGATCCAGAATACCAACCCGATGACGGTGGCGCCGGAGCAGGCGCTGGTCCGTCAGGGTTTTGCGCGCGAGGATCTGTTCGTCGCGGTGCACGAGCAGTTCATGACCGAGACGGCCGAGATGGCCGACATCGTGCTGCCGGCGACGATGTTCATGGAGCATGACGATCTCTATTACGGCGGCGGCCACCAGCACATCTCGGTCGGACCGAAGCTGATCGACCCGCCCGGGGAATGCCGCTCCAACCACGAGGTCATGCAGGCGCTGGCGCCGCGGCTTGGCGCCAGGCATCCGGGGTTCGAGCTGACGCCGCGTGAATTGATCGACGCGACGCTGAAGCTGAGCGACCACGGCGACATTGCCGGCCTCGAAGCGGATCTCTGGCGCGACCTGCAGCCGGACTTCCGCACGTCGCATTATCTGGACGGCTTCGCCCATGCCGACAGGAAATTCCATTTCAAGGCCGATTGGGCGCATCCGCCGTTCGGCCAGAAGATGGGTGACTTCGACAAGATGCCGTCGCTGCCGGACCATTGGGCGGTGATCGAGCATTCCGACCAGGCCCATCCGTTCCGGCTTGCCACGAGCCCGTCGCGCAGCTTTCTCAACACCACCTTCAACGAGACGCCGTCCTCCCAGGCTCGTGAGGGCAAGGCGAGCGTGATGATCCATCCCCTGGATGCGGCGGCGCTCGACATCGCCGATGGCGATGCCGTGACGCTCGGCAACACCCGCGGCGAGACCACGCTGATCGCCACGCTGTTCGAGGGCGTGCGACGCGGCGTGCTGATCGCGGAGTCCGTTCATCCCAACAAGAACCATATCGGCAACCGCGGCATCAACATGCTGACGGGCGCGGACACCATTGCGCCGATTGGCGGCGCTGCATTCCACGACAACAAGGTCTGGATCAGGAAAGCGGTTGCGGCCTGAGCCGCACACGCTTCGATCGCCTGCAAGTTTGTGTCGAGGCGCTAAAGCGGCGCCGTGCCGCAGTTTGTCCTTGCACCTTCGGCCCGAGCTGCCGCAAATGGCCGCTAAACGGGAGCCCAAGGAAGCGAGCGTGCCATGACCGACACCACAGCCGTGATCACCGAGAAGCGCGGGCAGGCGCTCTGGATCACCATCAACCGGCCCGAGAAACGCAACGCACTGAACGGCGAGGTCATCGCCGGCATCGCACGCGGCTATCGCGACGCCCATGACGACAAGGATGTCCGAATCATCGTGCTGACGGGGTCGGGCGACAAGGCGTTCTGCGCCGGTGCGGACCTGCAGAACTCCGGCGCGGCTTTCGCGATGGATCATTCGAAGCCGAATGTCGACTATGCCGATCTGTTGCGCTTGTCGCAGAACGCGACCAAGCCCGCGATCGCGCGCGTTGGCGGCGTCTGCATGGCCGGCGGCATGGGCCTGCTCTGCATGGCCGACATGGCCCTCGCCGCCGATCACGTCATCTTCGGCCTGCCGGAGGTCAAGGTCGGCGTGTTCCCGATGCAGGTGTTGAGCCTGTTGCAGTCCATCGCTCCACCTCGCCTCATCAACGAATGGGCGCTGACCGGCGAGCCGTTCGACGCGAAAGCGGCGCAGGGAGCGGGCCTGCTCAATTATGTCGTGCCCGCGCCCGAGCTGGATGCCAAGGTCGACTGGCTGATCGGCCGTATCGTCGACAAATCCCCGACCGCGATCCGGCGCGGCAAGTACGCGATGCGCGCCATCGCCTCGATGTCGTTCGACGAGAGCATCGCCTACACTGAAAGCCAGATCGCGCTGCTCGCGATGACCGAGGACGCCAAGGAAGGGCTGAAAGCGTTCAGCGAAAAGCGCAAGCCGGTGTGGACGGGACGGTGAGGTTCGATGTCGTCCTGGCGAAAGCCAAGATGACGCCGGAGAGGCCGTGAACGATCTTGTAGCCCGGATGGAGCGAAGCGTAATCCGGGACCGCGGTACCTCCAGCGCAAACCCCGGATTGCGCTTCGCTCCATCCGGGCTACGGAAGAGACCTCACCCCGCGTTGGCTTTCAACCCCGCGGCCTGGATGCCCGCCACCGCGCACGCCTCGTCATTGTCCGACGTGTCGCCGGAGATGCCGACGGCGCCGAGCAGCGTCGTGCCGTCCATGATCAGCACGCCGCCGGGGACCGGCACCAGCGCGCCCTTGGCCATGGTGTTCACGGCGTCGATGAAATAGGCCTGCTCCTGCGCGCGCTGGAAGAGAGCGCGTGAGCCCATGCCCAATGCGAGCGCGCCATAGGCCTTGCCGTGCGCGATCTCGGCGCGCATGAGGCTGGTGCCGTCCTGCGCCGCGGCGATCTTGAGCACGCCGCGGGCGTCGAGGACGGTGACGACCAGCGGCTTCAGCTTCAGCTCGGTGGATTTCGCGAAGGCGGCGTCGAGGATCTTGCGGGCGGTGTCGAGGGTGAGGTCAGCCATGGCTGGTTTCCTTTTCAACGGGAGGGGTTGTGGATTGGGTTTCGGCACGATCAAGGCTCATAGCCAGCACGCGCGCGACGTGAAGCGCCTGGCGCTCCGCGCCGTCGTTAATCTGGTGCCGGCAAGAGGTACCGTCGGCAACGACGAGCGTATTCTGGTCCGCGCGCCGCACGGCGGGTAGCAGCGAGAGCTCGGCCATCTCGATCGAGGCATCGTAGGTTTCCGCGCCATAACCGAAGGCGCCGGCCATGCCGCAGCAGCTCGACTCGATGGTCTCGACCTCCAGGCCGGGGACGAGGCGCAGCACCTGCTCGACCGGTTTGAACGCGCCGAAGGATTTTTGATGGCAATGGCCGTGCACCAGGGCCTTGTCGGCGACGGTGCCGAGCGGCAGTTGCAGCCGGCCGGCCTCGGCCTCCCGCACCAGGAATTCCTCGAAGGTCAGCGCGTGGGTGCCGACGGCCTTGGCGTCGTCGTCCTTTCGCAGCGAGGCGAGTTCGTCGCGCAGCGTCAAAAGGCAGCTTGGCTCGAGCCCGACGATCGGGACGCCGCGCGCGGCAAAGGGCGCGAATGTGGCGACGAGACGATCGAGCTCGGACCTGGCTTCGTCGACGAGGCCGGCGGACAGGAAGGTGCGGCCGCAGCACAGCGGACGGCCGCCGCTTGCTAGCTTCGGCAGATGCACGCGATAGCCGCCGGCTGCGAGCACCCGCAACGCGGCCTCGAGGTTTTCGCGCTCATAGATGCGGTTGAAGGTGTCGGCGAACAGCACGACCTCGCGGCCGGTTTCCGGCCCGACCGCTTCGGCCGGCGGCACGAACACGTCGCTCCGGAAGGCGGGGAGCGCGCGGCGCGCGCTGATGCCGGCAAAGCGCTCGAACAGCTTTCGCAGCAGCGGGCTGCGGTTGCGCAAATTCGCCAGCGGCGCGAGGCGCGACGCGAGGCCGGCATAGCGCGGCAGATAGCCGACCAGGCGATCGCGCAGGGGCAGGCCATGCGAGGCGGCACGCGCGGCGAGCACCTCGATCTTCATTTTGGCCATATCGACGCCGGTTGGGCATTCGTGACGGCAGGCCTTGCAGGACACGCAGAGCTTTAACGTCTCCATCATCTCGTCGGAGGAGAGTGCACCCGCGCCAAGCTGGCCGGAGATCGCGAGCCGCAATGTGTTGGCGCGGCCTCGCGTCACGTCCTTCTCGTTGCGCGTCGCGCGGTAAGACGGGCACATCACGCCGCCCTCGAGCTTGCGGCAGGCGCCGTTGTTGTTGCACATCTCGACCGCGCCCTGAAAGCCGCCGCCGGCCCCGGGATAAGCGGACCAGTCGAGCTTTGTCTTGAGCTCGACGACGCGATAATCGGGCTTGAAGCGGAACAGCGAACGATCGTCCATCTTCGGTGCGTCGACGATCTTGCCGGGATTGAGCACGCCATCGGGATCGAAGCGTTGCTTAACCTCCCTGAAGTCGGCGACCAGGCGCTCGCCGAACATGGTCTCGTGGAATTCGGAGCGCACCAGGCCATCGCCGTGCTCGCCGGAATGCGAGCCCTTGTATTCGCGCACCAGTTCGAAGGCTTCCTCGGCGATGGCCCGCATCGCCTTGACGTCCTTCTCCAGCTTCAAATTCAGCACGGGCCGCACATGCAGGCAGCCTTCGGAGGCGTGAGCATACATCGTGCCGCTGGTGCCGTGCTTGGCGAACACCTCGCTCAGCCGCGCGGTGTAGTCGGCGAGATGCGGCAACGGCACGGCGCAGTCCTCGACGAAGGAGACCGGCTTGCCCTCCTGCTTCATCGACATCATGACATTGAGGCCGGCGGCGCGGAAATCGGCGATCCCGCTCTGGAGCGCGGGCTCGGTGATCTCCACCACGCCGCCCCATTTGCGCTTGTCGTTGTTCCAGCCGAAGCCGAGATCGCCCATCAGCTCGCCGAGCTGCTTCAGGCGCACGAGGTTGTCCGCCTGATCCTCCTCGGCGAACTCGACCACGAGCACCGCATCCGGATCACCCTTGATCGCGGCGGAGATGATCGGCCGGAACATCGCGATGTCGCGGCCGAGCGCCAGCATGGTGCGGTCGACCAGCTCGACCGCGATCGGCTTCAGCTTGACCAGATGCTGGGCCGCGTCCATCGCCTCGTAAAAACTGCCGAAATGGCAGATGCCCAGCGCCTTGTTGCGGATCACGGGCCACAGCTTCAGCTCGACCTTGGTGGTGAAGGCAAGCGTGCCCTCGGAGCCGACGAGAAGGTGGGCCATGTTGTTGCGCGCATTGCGCGGCACCAGCGCATCGAGATTGTAGCCGCCGACACGGCGCTGCACCTTTGGGAAGCGCGCGGCGATCTCCCCGGCCTCGCGGGCGCCCAGATCGAGCATGTCGCGGAACAGGGCGCGCGCGCCGGCGTTCGCATCGAGATCGGAGAGATCGCGCGACACCTCGCCGTATTGGCTCAGCGTGCCGTCGGCGAGCGCGGCCTCCATCGACAGCGTGTTGTCGCGCATGGTGCCATAGCGCAAGCTACGGCCGCCGCAGGAATTGTTGCCCGCCATGCCGCCGATGGTGGCGCGCGACGCCGTGGAGACGTCGACCGGAAACCAGAGGCCGTGTTTCTTCAGTGGGCGGTTGAGGTCGTCGAGCACGATGCCCGGCTCGACCACGCAGGTGCGCCCTTCGACGTCGAGCGACAGGATCCGGTTCAGGTGCTTCGAGAGATCGACCACGAGGCCGTTATTGACGGTCTGGCCGCATTGCGAGGTGCCGCCGCCGCGCGGGGTCACCTTCAGTCCCTCGTCGCGCGCGATCGCCAGCGCTCGCAAAGCCTCGTCCATGGTGCGCGGCACCACGACGCCATAGGGCATGATCTGGTAGAAGGAAGCGTCCGTGGCGTAGCGGCCCCGGCTGAAAGCGTCGACCAGGACGTCGCCGGTGATCTCCCGGGCCAGACGGGCCGCGATGCCGTCCTTTTTGGCCGATTCCTGTGATTTCCCGGGCACTTCCGCTGCCATGGTCCGCTCTTGCCTGTTCGCCGCCCCCGTCTTGCCTACGGTCACGGCCCTTGGCAAGGCGAGCCCTGCTTCTTGTGCATTGACGGACCCCGCCCGGCGAGGGACAAGCCCGGCGAATAGTGATATTCGAGCGGCTCGCGCAGCCCCTTCAGTCCGAAAGGCTCGAAGTCAAGCTGGGCTTAAGCCAAGGCAGACTCAAAGACCGGGAAGGACGCCGATGACCGTGCATACTGGAAGGCATTTTCTCCAGATTCCAGGACCGACCAACGTGCCCGACCGGGTGCTGCGGGCGATGGACATGCCGACGCTGGACCATCGCGGTCCGGAGTTCGCCGAGCTCGGTTTCGCCGTCCTCGCCGGCATGCAGCGGGTGTTCCGCACCAAGCAGCCCGTGATCATCTTCCCCTCGTCCGGCACCGGCGCCTGGGAAGCTGCGATGGTCAACGTGCTCGCGCCCGGCGACAAGGTCCTGATGTGCGAGACCGGCCAGTTCGCCGTGCTGTGGCGTGGCATCGCCGACAAGTTCAAGCTCGACGTCGACTTCATCCCGAGCGACTGGCGCCATGGTGCCGACCTCGCCGAGATGGAGAAGCGCCTTGCCGCCGACAAGCAGCACACCATCAAGGCGGTTTGCGTCGTCCACAACGAGACCTCGACCGGCTGCGTGACGCCGCCGCTGGAGGTGCGCAAGCTGCTCGACCGGGTCAAGCATCCCGCGCTGCTGATGGTCGACACCATCTCCGGCCTCGGCTCGATCGAGTATGAGCACGATGCCTGGGGCATCGACGTCTCGGTCGCCGGCTCGCAGAAGGGCCTGATGCTGCCGCCCGGCCTCGGCTTCAACGCCGTCTCGGAGAAGGCGCTCGCGGTGGCCAAGGCCAACCCCGGCATGCGCTCCTATTGGGATTGGCAGGAGGTCATCGGCTTCAACAAGCTCGGCACCTTCCCCTATACGCCCGCGACCAATTTGCTCTACGGCCTGCGCGAGGCGATCAAGATGCTGGAAGAGGAGGGGCTCGAGAACGTCTGGACCCGCCACAAGCGCCACAGCGCGGCGACGCGTGCCGCGATCAAGGTCTGGGGCCTGGAGACGCAGTGCGCCGACCCTGCCGCGCATTCCCCGGCGTTGACCGGCGTGCGCGTGCCTGATGGCCATGACGCCGATGCCTTCCGCAAGGTGGTGCTGGAAAACTTCGACATGTCGCTTGGCACCGGCCTGAACAAGGTCAAGGGCAAGGTGTTCCGCATCGGCCATATCGGCCATTTCAACGATCTGATGCTGATGGGGACGCTCGCCGGCGTCGAGATGGGCCTCGATCTTGCAAAGATCCCGCACCGGAGCGGCGGCGTGTTGGCGGCCATGGACGTCCTGAAGGGACGCGATGCGGTGCCGATGACCAAGGCTCAAGTGGCCTGAAGGCGCAGGTCGCCTGAACTAACTTAGAGAGAAGAGAGCGCGCGATGAACGCACCGACGACTGCCAATGAAGACCTGCTCTACTCCGTCACGGACGGCATCGCGCGGATCACCTTCAACCGCCCGCAGGCGCGCAACGCACTGACCTTCGCCATGTACGAGCGCATGGCGGCGATCTGCCAGGAGATCAACGCCGACCGTTCGATCAAGGCGCTGATCCTGACCGGCGCCGGCGACAAGGCGTTTGCCTCCGGCACCGACATTTCTCAATTCCGTGCGTTCAAAACCGCGCAGGATGCGCTCGACTATGAGGCGCGCATCGACCGCGTGCTCGGCACGCTGGAGCAGTGCCGCGTGCCCGTGATCGCGGCGATCGCGGGGGCATGCACTGGCGGCGGTGCCGGCATTGCGGCTTGCTGCGACCTCCGCATCGGGACCGAAACGACGCGCATCGGGTTTCCGATCGCGCGCACGCTCGGCAACTGCCTGTCGATGTCGAATATCAGCCGCGTCGTCTCGCTGGTCGGCCCCGCCCGCACCAAGGATATGATCTTCAAGGCGCGCCTCGTCGAGGCGCCGGAGGCGCTGGCCCTCGGCCTCCTCACCGAGGTCGTCCCTGATGTCGAGACGCTGCAGCGCCGCGCCGACGAGACCGCCAGGCTCGTGGCGAGCCACGCCCCGCTGACGCTTGAAGCGACCAAGGAGGCAGTGCGCCGCATCCGCCGCACGCTGTCGCGCGAAGAGGGCGAGGATCTGATCCTCAAGGCATATATGAGCGAAGATTTCCGCGAGGGAATGGACGCCTTCCTCAACAAGCGCACGCCGAACTGGAAGGGCAAGTAGCGCGGCCCCGGCTTGGCTTCGTCAGCCGAAAGTCATAGGCAGCAGCATGCTCGCCTGCTTGAACTCGCTCGCATTAGTCCGCACAATGCGTTGATAAACAAAGCCAACACTTCAAGGGACGAAACTCGTGCGAATTCTAGTGAAAGCTGTTGGCGTTGCAGCGGCGCTATCGTTGAGCACGCCGGCCTTTGCCGGCTGGGAGCCGACCAAGCCGGTCGAGATCGTGGTCGCGGCGGGCGCGGGCGGCGCCTCCGACCAGATGGCGCGGATGATGCAGGCCGCGATCCAGAAGAACAACCTGATGAAGCAGCCGATCGTGGTCTCGCTCAAGGGCGGTGCGTCGGGCGCGGAAGCGCTGATGTACATGAAATCCAGCGAGGGCGACCCCAACAAGGTGCTGATCGCCTATTCGCTGATCTACATGCTGCCGCTGTCGGCAAAGATCCCGTTCAACTGGCGTGAGCTGACCCCGGTTTCGGTGATCGCGCTCGACCAGTTCGTGCTGTGGGACAACAGCGCGGGTCCCAAGACGGTGAAGGAGTTCGTCGCGGCCGCGAAGGCGGCGAGCGCGCCGTTCAAGATGGGCGGCACCGGCTCCAAGCGCGAGGATCACGTGCTGACCGTGTTCCTCGAGCAGAAGACCGGCGCGAAATTCTCCTATCTGCCCTACAAGTCCGGCGGCGAGGCCGCGACCCAGCTCGTCGGCAACCACACCGAATCCAACGTCAACAATCCATCCGAAAATCTCGAAGTCTGGCGCGCAGGCCAGGTGCGTCCGCTCTGCGTGTTCGACAAGGAGCGGATCTCCTACACCGGCAAAGTCACGGAGACGCAGTCGTGGGCCGACATCCCGACCTGCAAGGAGGAGGGCGTCGATGTGCAGTATCTGATGCTGCGCGCGACGTTCCTGCCCGGCAAGGTCACGGCGGAGCAGCAGGCATTCTATGTCGAGCTGTTCCACAAGGTGACGCAGACCGCGGAATACAAGGACTACATGGAAAAGCAGGCGTTGAAGCCGATCTTCCTCACCGGCAAGGACATGGTGCAATTCCTCGAGGAGGACGATGCAGTCAACAAGTCGCTGATGACGGAAGCCGGATTCGTCGCGAAGTAAGCACATCCTCCGCGTCATGCCCCGCCTAGTGCGCACTTGCGCACGGGGGGCGGGGCATCCAGTATCGCACAGAACTCCAAGACGGCTTCTGCACGGCGTACTGGATCATCCGCTCCTGTGCGCAATTGCGCACCAGGCGGATGATGACAGCGCAAGTTGACTTGGTAGCTCATGCCCCAAACCGATCTTGAAATCGTCGTCGACGATCCGACCGCGCCCGAAGACGACTCGCCTTCCGTCGTTTCCTCCGGCACGATCGAGATATTCGTCTGTCTCCTGTTGCTCGCGCTGGCCGCCACGCTCGGCTACGACAATTGGCGCACCGGCGCCTCCTGGGATTCGACCGGGCCGGAGCCCGGCTATTTCCCGTTCTATCTCTCCGTCATTCTCGGTGGTGCCAGCCTCTACGGCCTGATCGTGGCGCTGGTCGCGCACCGCGCGGCAGCCGCAACCTTCGTCACGCGTGCGCAAGCCCGCCGCGTGATGGCGGTGTTCGTGCCGACACTTCTGTTCTGCCTGGCGACGCAGTTTCTCGGCCTCTATGTCGCGAGCTTCCTGCTGATCGCCAGCTTCATGCGCCTGGTCGGCAAGATCGCGCTGTGGAAGTCGCTGCTCACCGCTGTCGTATTCACGGCGATCATGTTCGTTACCTTCGACATCGCCTTCGACGTCATCATGCCGAAAGGGCCGCTCGAAGCGGCCTTCGGCCACTAAGGCGAGCCCGCGATGGAAGCTCTCGGCCTGTTGCTTCACGGTTTCGCCGTCCTGCTGACGTGGAAGACGCTCGCGCTGATGATGGTCGGGCTGGTGCTCGGCATCTTCGTCGGCGTCCTGCCCGGGCTCGGCGGACCCAACGGCGTCGCGATCCTGCTGCCGCTCACCTTCACGATGGATCCGACCTCGGCGATCGTGATGCTGTCCTGCATCTACTGGGGCGCGCTGTTCGGCGGCGCGATCACCTCGATCTTGTTCAACATCCCCGGCGAAGCCTGGTCAGTCGCGACCACTTTCGACGGCTATCCGATGGCGCAGCAGGGCAGGGCGGCGGAGGCGCTGACCGCGGCGTTCACGTCCTCTTTCATCGGCTCGCTGGTCGCGGTGCTGCTGATCACCTTCCTCGCGCCGATGATCTCGTCGTTTGCGCTGAAGTTCGGCCCACCGGAGTTCTTCGCGGTGTATCTTTTGACCTTCTGCTCCTTCGTCGGCCTCGGGCGCGAGGCCAAGCACAAGACCGTCATCTCGATGTCGCTGGGGCTGTTGCTCGCCGGCATCGGCATGGACACGGTGTCTGGCAATCTGCGCATGACTTTCGGCTCGTCCGAGCTGCTCCGTGGCATCAACTTCCTCGTCGCCGTCATCGGGCTGTTCGGCATCAGCGAGATCCTGCTGACGATGGAGGAGCGCCTCGCGTTGCGCGGACACGCGGCGAGCATTTCGCTGCGCGTCGTGCTGAGCGTTTGGAAGGACCTGCCTAAATACTGGGTGACGCTGCTGCGCTCCTCCTTCATCGGCTGCTGGCTCGGCATTACCCCGGGCGGCGCGATCGCCGCCTCGTTCATGGGCTACAATCTCGCCAAGCGTTTCTCCAAGGATCCCGAGAGCTTCGGCAAGGGCCGCATCGAGGGCGTGTTCGCGCCCGAGACGGCCGCGCATGCCTCCGGCACCGCGGCGCTGCTGCCGATGCTGGCGCTCGGCATTCCCGGCTCCGGCACTGCCGCGATCCTGCTCGGCGGGTTGATGGTGTGGGGGCTCAATCCGGGACCGCTGCTGTTCGTCGAGCACAAGGACTTCGTCTGGGGCCTGATCGCCTCGATGTATCTCGGCAACGTCGTCGGCCTCGTGCTGGTGCTGACGACGGTGCCGATCTTCGCCTCGATCCTGCGCGTGCCGTTCGCCGCGGTTGCGCCGATGATCGTGGTGTCATGCGCGATCGGCGCCTATGCGATCCAGAACGCGATGTTCGATATCTGGCTGATGCTCGGCTTCGGCGTGGTCGGCTACGTCTTCAAGAAGATCGGCATTCCGCTCGCGCCGTTCACGCTGGCGCTCGTGCTCGGCAACCGCGCCGAGGATGCGTTCCGCCTGTCGATGATCGGCGCCGGCGGCGACCTCAGGGTGTTTTGGTCGAATGGCCTGGTAGGCTCGATCACGACCTTGGCCATCGTGCTGCTGTTTTGGCCGGCTATCGAAAAGGTCGCGCGGAGGATTTCTTGAACTTTGCCAATCCTCTTGCCAAAAATGCTAGAATGCTTACGTCGTTGTCCAGGATACCGGAACGGCATCATGACATATAACGCCTGTCTTGACATCTGAATCTAGGAACTCTCCCAAGACTGCTGCCATATTTGGCTTCCTAGGTATAAAGTGACTAGCGGGACTTTTTCGTTCTGCATCTGAAAGGTTTTGAACTAAATCGTAAATCGGAACGCGCTCGGTATGCCATTGGGCCAATACACTACCGCAATGGCATTGGAATTCTCCCGACTCTCTTGCCGGAGCTTTTTTCACTGAGCGGTGATAGATGTTGAGACATTGTGGGCAGATCACACAGTCATGCATACTGGATGTACCGGTGAGGGTATGTCAGCGCTGACGTTGTCTCTACAGCACACCGTCTCTGTTCGAACCCTACCGAAATCCGTCGCAAGAGCCGCGCCATTTTTTTGGATACCTCACGCAAGACGCTCATACCACTTTAGCGTCCCGCAGGCTTGCGATCTCGTCCGTGCCGAAGCCGAATTCTTTAAGCACATCGTCAGTCTGCTCGCCGAAGTCCGGCGGCCGCGCTACCATTCTGCTTGGCGTGCGCGATAGCGTCACGGGCTGGCCGACGAGGCGGATCTCGCGACCCTCGTCATTCGGCACCTCCTCCGCGATGCCGAGATGCTTGACCTGCTCGTCTTCGAACATCTGGTCGATGGCGTAGATCGGCCCGCAGGGCACGCCGGCCTCGTTGAGTTCACGGACCCAGGTCTCGGTGGACTTCGTCAAGGTACGCTTTTCGATCTCGGCATTGAGCGCGTCGCGGTTCTTGGAGCGGGCCGGCGCGGTCAGATAGTCGGGATGGCTGTAGAGTTCCGGCGCGCCGATCGCCTGCGCGCAGCGCTCCCAGATCCGGCCGCCCGTGGTGGCGATGTTGATGTAGCCGTCCGAGGTCTTGAACACGCCGGTCGGAATGCTGGTCGGGTGGTTGTTGCCGGCCTGTTTGGCCACTTCCTTCTCCATCAGCCAGCGCGCGGCCTGGAAGTCGAGCATGAAGATCTGGGCCTGCAGCAGCGAGGTCTGCACCCACTGGCCCTTGCCCGAGACCTCGCGCTCCAGCAGCGCGGTGAGGATGCCCATGGCACAGAACAGACCGGCGGTGAGGTCGGCGACCGGAATGCCGACCCGCATCGGGCCTTCGCCCGGCGCGCCGGTGATCGACATCAACCCGCCCATGCCTTGCGCGATCTGATCGAAGCCCGGCCGCTTGTGGTAGGGCCCGTCCTGGCCGAAGCCGGAGATGCTGCCATAGACGATGCGCGGATTGATCTCGCGCAGGCTCTCATAGTCGATGCCGAGCTTCTTCTTCACGTCGGGCCGGAAATTCTCCACCACGACGTCGGCCTTGGCGGCGAGGCGCTTGAACACGGCGAGCCCGCGCTCGTCCTTCAGGTTCAGCGTCATCGCCCGCTTGTTGCGGTGCAAATTCTGGAAGTCGGAGCCCCGCCGCGGCCCGCCCGGCTGCTCGCCGCCGGCATCCTCGGTGAGCGCGTCAATCTTGATCACGTTGGCGCCCCAGTCCGCGAGCTGCCGCACGCAGGTGGGCCCGGACCGGACGCGGGTCAAATCGAGCACGGTGAAGCGCGACAGGGCTTCCGAGGCATGCGGAAAGGGCATCTTGATGGGCTCCGGGACAGATTGCGGGCCTACCATAGTGCCGAAAGATCACGCGACAAGCCGGCTCGAAGCCGATCCCGCCTGCCGAAACGCCATGCCTGATGCAGCTTTGCTGCGGTGCCTGAAAGCTCAGCGCGACAAGCGCTTTAGTTCCGCGCGTGCCTGCTCGGCCAAGATAGTATCGCCGTACCGCGCAATGAAGAGCTCAGAGCGCTTCCCGCGTTCCCTTCCGGCGGACGGCTTCGTTATTCGTGACGCCGCTGACGGGGATGACGGCAGGCCGATCGTAACCACGTGCCGCAGTTGGCCGCGATCACCGCAGCGCTGCCAGATTTCAGCGTGGGACCCCTGTCCGCGCAGTCGTACAGATAGTAGTTCCCGCTGGACAAACCTTGCCTGATCCGGTGCGCATTAGAAAATTTGCGGATACCAGGTCTCGTTAGCCATTCTGCCAGATCGCCGGGGTCAGGAAGAGGCCGAACGGAAGGAATGCGGTGGTGCGCAGCGGCCTGCGTCGAACTTGATGTCGCCGGGCTCTAGTCCGTCCCGGCCACGCCAGGAGCGGTGCAGCACCATCAGGGACGCGACCGCAATTCTCGTGAACCGCATCGATCAGAAGGTCGCGCGTGTGCAGAGGCAGCATCGCTCAGCGGCTAGTCGTTGACGTCAGTGCAGCCGGGCGAGGTGACGTTGAAGCAGGGCGAGCGCAGCGAGGTCCTGGCTCTTCAGCGGCTGGACGCAGCCGCCCCCGTCAGCCCGCCCGCGGATGCCGGCGGCAGGCCGACGATGCCGGGCCCGGCCGATCCGGCGCTCTCGCCTTCCGCGCCCCGCTCCACGCCGAAGAACGGCGAGTCGGATGGGCTCTGAGCGTGCCTTCCCGGGAAGCCGCAGCCGTCCGTGATCCGTCCTGGCAAGCCTCGGGCCGAGCCTTGAAAGAACGGTCGAACGGGTCCGGCCCAGCCGGGCCGGCTGCGGTCCCTGCCGGCTATCGACATTCCGCGAACTGACTGCTAGCCCGAATTCGCGATGCCTTGGGGACCCCGATCGGCGCGGGCAAAGGCTTGGTGAGGTGATGGCCGGGTGGCTGGCATGACGTTGAGAAAAACACCGCCCGATCTGCTGGGGAATTCCGCGTGGAATGCGATGGCCTTCCTGGTGGCCGTGGTGCTGAACCTGGCCATCCTGCCTTTCGTGATCACTCACCTCGGTCTCGCTGCATTCGGCGTCGCAAGTCTTGTCACCGCATGCATTGCGCCAGCACTGGTGTTCAGCAACGCGCTCGGACTGTCGACGTCGCGCGAGCTTGCACAGCGACTGGAGCCGTCCGACCGCGACGACGCGCGACGCCTGTTCGCGACCGCGGTCCTGCTCGCGGTCGGCGCGGGCGGGCCGATCGCCATTTTCCTGTTGGTTGCCGGGGCTCCGCTCGCGCGTCTCGGATTTCATCTGGCCGGTCCGGCCGCCGCGGATCTCGCGCTGGCCTTCGCACTGGCCGGTATCGGCTGGTTGTGCCAGTGTATATCGGCGGTCTTGATTTCGCTGTTCACCGCGCGGCAAGACTATCGCCGGATCGCCTCGATCGGCATCGTCAGCACCGTGGTCTCGACTCTTTCGATGCTCCTCCTGATCCCCGCCGCCCCATACGCATCGACATTCCTGGGTTGCCAGGCGCTGGGGTTAGCGATCGGCCTGCTGCTGGCCCTGGCTTGGTGCAGCGGCCACATGCGTCCGTGGCTGGCGCCCCCCGCATTGCATCGCGAGGCGCTTGGCAGGCTGGTGCGGCTGGGCGGATGGCAGGTTGCCGCGCAGGGCGGTGCGCTGCTTGCGGGGCAGGCCGATCGATATCTGCTCGGTGCGCTGCTGCAACCGCAGTTTGTCGGTTTCTACGGCGTTGCGCAGCGCCTGCAGGAGGCGACCTATATCGGTATCCTGAAGGTCGGCGAGATCCTGTTTCCCTTCTTCAGCACGCTGCAAGGGGAGAGCGAGGACCGCAAGGTCGATCTGCTGTTCCGATCGTCGTGGGTTCTCAACGTCCTGGCCGCAAGTGCCCTGGGCGGATTGATCCCCGTGGCCGGCCCGATGCTGCATGTTTGGACCGGCGCCGAGGTCGCGGCCGAGGCTGCACGGGTTCTCGTCGTCCTGTCGATTGCCGGGATCCTCGGATCGAGCGCGAACGTCTTCGGCTTTTACTTGCTGGCGCACGGGCGGTCGCGCTCCAATGCACTGATCGCGTTGATCACGGGGGTCGTCACACTCGCTACCAGCGCGATCGCGTTGCCACGCTTCGGATGGCAGGCCGCAGGCTGGAGCGCATGCGCCGGAATGATCGCGCAGATGGCGACCATTGTCTTCCTGCTGCGCCGTAGTTTTGACGTCGCCGGCATGTGGTCGCGCATCGTGCATTGCGTGCTGATGCCGCTCGGCATCGGGATCGCGACGGCGCTGGCGGTGCGATACGGTCTCGACCGCGCGCCATTCCAGCCCGCGCCGTCCTGGTGGTCGGTGGGAGCTGTTTCGTCGGTGACGGCCGCGATCATTTTCGCAATCGCGGTTGCGGCGTCGCAATTGGGTCCGTATCGAAGGGCTTGCCGGCAAGATATTCGTTCGATCGTCAGTCGCTTCTTGCCCCTCAAGGCTGTCTAGGACATGTGCGGAATCGCAGGCATCGTAAATCTGGGTGGCAATGCGGTCGAACCGGCCGACATCTCGCGGCTGACGGCGCTGATTGCGCATCGCGGTCCGTTCGGCGAGGGGACCTGGTTCAGCGCGGACCGAAGCGTCGCATTCGGCCACCGCCGCCTGGCGATCATCGATCCCGGCGAGGGCGGCTATCAGCCCATGCTGTCTGCGGACGGCCGCCACGTGATCGTGTTCAACGGGGAGATCTACAACTTCCTCGAGCTTCGCCGCGAGCTCGAGGCGCAGGGCGCGGTGTTCCGCAGCCAATCCGATACCGAAGTGATCCTGGCCGCCTGGCAGGCTTGGCGGGAGGACATGCTGCCCCGCTTCAACGGCATGTGGGCCTTGGCGATCTTCGACACCAGCACCCGCGAGCTGTTCCTTGCGCGCGACCGCTTCGGCATCAAGCCGCTGCTCTATGCCGCGTCGCCGGAACGATTCATCTTCGCCTCCGAGCAGCGGGCGCTGGTGCGGAGCGGACTGATCGATACTTCCGTTGACATGGAGGTTGCACGCCGGCTGCTGCTCGATGCCTTCGGGATCGAAGGAAGCGAGTGGACCCTGTTTCGGCAGGTTCGCCGCCTGCAGGGCGGCCACTGCATGTGGCTTCGTCAGGGCAAGGTCAGTGTCAAGCGTTGGTGGCGGACCGTGGATCATCTGCCGCCGGTGCCGGCCACCGAAGCCGAGCGTGTCGCGCGCTTTCGCGAGCTGTTCCAGGACGCCGTGGCCCTGCGCATGCGCAGCGACGTCCCGATCGGAACATGCCTGTCCGGTGGCTTCGATTCGTCGGCCGTGATTTGCGCCATGGCGGCGCATGAGAAAGAAGGCATGGGGCCGCGCGACAGCACGGCATGGCGTCACGCCTTTGTTGCGACGTTCCCCGGCGCCTTGAACGACGAGAGGCCGATGGCCGAGGAGGCCGCCGTCTGGGCCAATGTCGCGCCAACTTTTCTCGAAATCGGACAGGCCGATGCGCTGACGGACATCGATCAGATTCTCGACGATCTCGATGACGTCTACATCGCGTTGCCCAGCGCGATATGGCTGCTCTATCGGCAATTGACCCAAAACAACGTGACGGTGTCACTCGACGGCCACGGGGCAGACGAGCTGATGGGCGGCTATTTGCAGGAAGGACAAGCGCGCGCGTTTCAAATACGGAACGCGGCAGAGGACCTCGCGTCGCGTTCGAAACTGGCCCGGCGTTGTGTGGATGCCCTGCGTGCGTTGGCCCTCAAGCGCAAGGGCGTGTATTTTCTGCGCGGTGGCCTGCGCAATCTTCCCGCCCCGCTCCCGCTGATAGCGGAGGACGATGTGCTGCCGCGTGAATGGGGTGGCTTGAACAAGCGCCTCTATCGGATGTTTCACAGCACGGTGCTGCCCACCATCCTGCGCAACTTCGACCGCCTTTCGATGGCGCACGGCGTCGAAGTTCGCATGCCCTTCATGGATTGGCGGCTGGTGACCTATACGATGGCGCTTCCCGAAAGCAGCAAGTCGGCAGACGGCTATACCAAGGCTGTTGCCCGGCGGGCGATGGCCAATTTGATGCCGGAGTCCATCCGCACCGCGCGCCGCAAGGTCGGCTTCAACTCGCCGATGCCGGAATGGTTGAACGGACCGCTGGCCGGTTGGACGGCCGACCTGCTGGACAAGAATGTGCCGGCGTTTGCGGAGCTGGTGGATGAAGCGGGTCTGCGCGCGGCGGTCAGCCGTTTGACGGCCTCGAAGTCCTGGGACTGGGAGTCGGTCGGGCGGATCTGGCCGTATCTGAATATGAAATGGATGTTGGCGAGGTACGCGTAGACAATGCGTCTGTTCCAGAATAGCGCCCTCTATCCGTCTTATCTGCCGCGGTTGAACCAGCTCGCGGCGGGCACGCAGAGCTTCGCGGAGCGGCGGCGCGTGTTTCTGGACGACCGTTTCGGCGCGTCGCATTTTCTTCAACCGGTGCTCGACGGTTCGCCGGAGGCCTTCTTCACCAACGGTGACGACGAGGTCCTGCAGCGCCGCTGGGCACGCGAGCAGGGCATGTCGGGCGAGCCCACGCTCGAGGCCATTCTGCTCGCGCAGATCGAGCATCACGCCACCGAGGTATTCTACAATCTCGATCCCGTGCGCTACCCAAGCGTATTCGTTGCCAAGCTGCCGGGCTGCGTGAAGAAGGCGCTGTGCTGGCGTGCCGCGCCGTCGGGAAATGCCGATTTCACTGCCTATCGCGCAGTGCTCGGAAATGCTCCCTCTATCCTCGATATCTGGCGCCGCAAGGGATGCCGGGTCGAAACATTCTTTCCGGCGCATGATCCGGTGATGGACGAGTATGGTCACGGCGAGCGTCCCATCGACGTCGCCTTCGCCGGCGGCTACTCGCGGCATCATCGCGTGCGCGCCAGGACGCTGGAGCAGGTCGCGCAGCTCGCCGATAGCCGCAATATCGTGCTTTGTCTCGATGCATCGCGCCTGACCAGGCTCGCGGAAAGCACGATCGGGCGATTGCTGCCGCTGCGACAACACCGGCGCCCCGATGCCATCGCCGCCATTGCGAGGCCACCGGTGTTCGGCAGAGCCCTCTACGAACTGATCGGCTCGTCGAAGATCGTGCTCAACGGCGCGATCGACATGGCCGGCACGGATCGCGGCAACATGCGTTGCTTCGAGGCGATGGGATGTGGCGCACTGCTTGTCTCCGACGCCGGTAGCTATCCGGCCGGCATGCAGGAGGGAGTGACTATCGAGACCTACGGCAACCCGGAACAGGCCGTCGAGGTCATTTCACGCAGTCTGCAAGACTGGCCCAGATCGGCGGAGATCGCTGCGCTCGGTCGGACCCGCATTCGGGAGATCTACAGCAAGGACGTGCAATGGAAGCAGTTCGGCGACCTCGTCGGACGGGTTTAGCCGTGCTAGAGCGTCCAGGACGACGCGATTTCAGTTGATTCATGACCCTCGACTTCCTGATCCAGCGGCTCACCGGCCGCAATAGCGACTACCTGATCCAGCGCATGATGGGCCGGGCGACTTGCCGTCTCGATGACGGGGCAGCGCTCGGAGCCAGCGCGAGGATCAGGAACATCCGCGGTGATTCCGACAGGATCGTCATCGGCCCACAGAGCCGGATCCTCGGCGAACTCATGACTTTCGCCCATGGCGGCGAGATCAAGATTGGCGAATGGTGCTATGTCGGCGAGGGAACGCGGATCTGGTCGGCCGGCTCCATCGAGATCGGAAACCGGGTTCTGATCTCCCATTCGGCAAATGTCTTCGACAGTCTGACCCATCCGATCGGGGCGGCCGCGCGGCACGCGCAGGTCCGGCAGATCTTCACAAATGGTCATCCGTGCAAACTCTCGCTCGACGAAAGCCCGGTCCGGATTTGCGATGATGCCTGGATTGGCGCGGGAGCCATGGTGCTGCGCGGCGTGACCGTCGGGCAGGGGGCCGTGGTGGCGGCCGGGGCTGTCGTGACCAAGGACGTGCCGCCCTTCTCGATCGTGGCCGGAAATCCGGCTGTGCTGGTCAGGGAGCTCCGGTCCGATGAGCGGTGACGACAAGTTCACGACGTGGGAGGATGCCGTTGTCTGGCTGCGCAATCAGCCGGATCAGGGTCAGCTCGTGCGTGACGCCTTCTACGATGATCCGCTGATCGCGGCCGCCGAGCGCTATTTTCAGAGTTCCGAATGGCAGGCGGTCACGGCGCTCCTGGCCGGGCGCTCCGGCTCGGCTCTCGATGTGGGAGCTGGTCGCGGCATTGCCAGCTACGCGCTGGCTCGCAGCGGATTCGAGGTGACTGCCCTCGAGCCCGATGGCAGCGCCATCGTCGGCGCTGCGGCAATCCGGGCTCTTGCGGCGAGCACGCAGCTGCCTATCCACGTGGTCGAGGAGTTTTCCGAGCGCCTGCCGTTCGCCGACAACACTTTCGATCTCGTTTTCGCGCGCGCCGTGCTCCATCATACGCGCGACCTTGATGGTGCCTGCCGCGAGATGTTTCGCGTGCTTCGCCCCGGCGGTATGCTGATCGCGGCGCGCGAGCACGTGATCAGCAAGGAAGGCGATCTTCAAAAATTCCTCGATCAGCATCCGCTGCATCACCTCTACGGGGGCGAGCATGCCTACCTGCTCGACCGCTATACCGGCGCGTTGAAGTCGGCCGGGTTCGCCACTGTCGGGACACTGGCTCCGCTGCAGAGCGCGATCAATCTGTTCCCGTATACGATGCAGACGCTGCGATCCGCGGTCGTCGAAAAACTGACGCGGAAGATTCCCGCCGGCCCGCTGTGGCGCGCGGCGTTTGCTTCGCAGCATGTCTTCGCGTCCCTGCTCTCGCTTGCCGAGCGCTTTGACCACCGGCCCGGTCGGCTCTATTCGTTCGTCTGTCACAAGGTCTAGGACATGTCCACGTGGGTTACCGGTGCGAACGGATTCATCGGACGTCATCTCGTTCGCGAGTTGGCGAGCGCCGGGCATGCGGTCCATGGCGTCGGTCACGGTGCGCTCGATCAGGCCCAGGCACAGGCCCTCGGTTTGCAGACCTGGATCAATGGCGAAGTTGACGCGGCCAATCTGAGCGCGCTCGCAGCCTTGCACGGGCTGCCGTCGCAGGTCTTCCATCTGGCTGGCGGATCGTCGGTCGGGCTGTCAATCGCGCGCCCGTTCGAGGATTTTTCGCGGACCGTGACGAGCACGGCGCGGCTGCTCGAATGGCTTCGAAGTTTTGCGCCCAGCAGCCGGCTGATCGTGGTGTCGAGCGCCGCGGTCTACGGCGCCGATCACACCGGTCCGATTCCCGAGAACGCGGCGCTTCTGCCGATGTCGCCCTACGGACACCACAAGCTGGTCATGGAACAGTTGTGCCAAAGCTACGTCCAGAGCTTCGGCATTCACTGCATGGTCGTGCGACTGTTTTCTGTCTACGGTCCCCACCTTCGCAAGCAACTGTTCTGGGATATCTGCTCTCGGCTGCGGAGCGAGGTGGAAATGGTGGATCTCGGAGGGACGGGGGCCGAGATCAGGGATTGGACCGACGTTCGCGACGTCGTTCGCTTGCTGGCGCGCGTCGCGGAGGCGGAGTGGCAGGACGGTTTTGGCGTGATCAATGGCGGTTCGGGGCGCGGCGTCAGCGTGGCCGATATTGCCGAGGGACTGATGAGGCAGTGGGACAGCAAAACGGTCGTGCGCTTTTCCGGCGTCGCGCGGCCAGGGGATCCGACGAGCTTGCTGGCGGACAATGGGCGCGTGCTCGACATGAATTTCGATTGGCGTATCCCGCTGGAGCGCGGGCTGGCCGACTACGTCGAATGGTTCAGGAGCCAGGCTCGTGCCTGAGCGCGCGCCGCTGCGGATTGCATTCACCAACATTCCACGTCGACTATGGGCGGGTGGTTACAACTATCAACGCAATCTGTTCGAGGTGCTCAACCGGCATTCTCCGGGGACGGTGGTACCCGTGCTGTTTGCCGGAACGGCGGACGATCCCGAGGAGATCGCGGTGCTTGCCGGCATTCCCGGCGTTGAGGTCGTGCGCTCGCCGGTGTTCGATCACGCCGCGACCGGTCTTGCCCGGGCGACAGACCTCGCCCGCGCGATCGTATTTGGTTTGGACGCACCTGCCGTCGCCGAATTCAAGGCCAGCAAGATCGACATGGTGTTCGAGTCCGCACGCTTCTTTGGCTGGCGCCTGCCATTTCCGGCGGTCGCATGGTTCCCGGATTTCCAGCATCGACTGCTCCCGCATCTGTTCTCCAGGAGCGCATATTGGCGGCGTGATCTCGGCTTTCGGGTTCAGATCGCATCGGGTCGGCACATCATGTTGAGCAGCGCCACGGCGCTCGGCGATCTCAAGAAGTTCTATCCGGGCAATTCGAACGGCGTCTCGGTCGTCCGGTTTGCGACCGAGCCGCCCGCCAGTCTGCTCGCCACGCAGCCGTCCGACGTGATTGCGCATTATGGTCTTCCGTCACGGTATTTTTATCTGCCAAACCAGTTCTGGCGGCACAAAAATCATCAGATCGTGGTCGATGCGCTTGATCTGCTGAAATGTCGGGGGCTGGACATCGTCGTCGCGGCATCCGGCAATACGCAGGACTTCCGCGAATCCGGACTTTTCGAGAGGACCATGAGTGAGGTCCGGTCGCGCGGTCTCGATATGAACTTCAGGCATCTCGGAATGATCCCGCTGGATCACGTCTACGCCCTCCTGCGCGCATCGATGGCCCTCATCAATCCTTCGGAGTGCGAGGGGTGGAGCACCACGGTCGAAGAAGCGAAGTCGTTTGGTGTCCCGATGATTCTGTCGGACATCGATGTCCATCACGAGCAGGCCGGGGGCAACGCGCGATATTTCGGCATCCGCAACGCCGAGGCGCTGGCGGATCAAATGTTGCGGGTTGTGCAAACAGCTGGGGCTCCGACCGTCCGCAATTTGTTGCCGAACCTCCAGTGCGTAGAGGCATTCGTTGCGGATTTTATCCGATTGACCCGGGATGTGATGGCCTCACGGAGCAGTTTGGCCTGCTGTGCCTGAGAGCTAGTGGCGATATTTACAAGTTAAGACCGCAATGCTAGCAGGTACGCGTGTTAGGTCTCGTTGCTGGATCAGTTTTAGTCATCATCGATGTTGATGCCATTGGGGCTTTTTTGTCGTCGCGGGGACAGAGTTATTGATCCTCTCGGCGATCGGGTATCAGAGATCAACTGATGGCGAAGACGTGGTTAACCAACGCAGCGATAGCGGTTTGGATCTCAGCTAACGCAGTCCTTGTCCTTCTATATGGTCTGCTGGGCACGAAGGGACATGCAGCCATAACGGCGGCTGTGTTGATCGGGCCGGTCGTCGCGATATCGAGGAAATTTCGACCTATCGCGGCCGACTATTTGTTTGCAGCACTAGCAGCGCTCGTGGTGGCTTCAGTTGTCGTGAACGGCAGGACGGGGACGGGTCGCGAGTATGCACTGCTCGCGATTTCTATGGCCTATTATCCGGCGTTCCGCGCCGTGGGTCATCGTTTTGATCCCAAGCGCTTCTCTTATATGACGGCGGCGATCGTCGTGGTGGGGACGCTGCTTACGGCTTGGGCCGTGGTTTACGATCAGAGCGGCGAGTTTAAGCCGCTGGTCTTCGGCTTCAGCGAAGGCCCGACCGTGTTTTCGCTGACTTGGTGCTTCCTGGTCTTTGTTCTCCTTTCGATGAACTTATCGGCGCGTCAATGGCGTGTTGCCGGCGGATTGATCGCCTTGCCGTCGTTCGTGTTTGCCGCCGCAATGGTGCGACACCCTTTCATCGCCTTGGCGCTCAGCTTTGTTGCGTCGGCGATCAAGATAGGCGGTCGGCGACAGATCGCGGCGCTTGGTATAGTATGTCTGACCATTTTCATTGGATTGGCAGCTCGTCCCGCGATGTCCGGCAAGATCATCGGGCTTGTCGTGGAGAATGCCCAAAAGCCGATTGTGGCGTGCGATACCAAGGACACCTTGGCCATTCGAATAATACTCACGAAGGAAGCCTTAAACCTGCTCCCAAAAGCTGGTCTCCTCGGTCAGGGCATAGGAACGTTCGCCCAACGATCCTGCTACAAGGCAGAGCCGCACAACGTTGTACTGCAAGCGGCGGTGGAGGTTGGTGTTTCCGCCGCGCTGATTCTGGTTGTTGTGTTCACTCTGGGATTGATGTCGGCAGGCAGGCAGGCCCGCTTTGATGCCGTCGCATCCTTTGTGTTCGCTGGCCTGGTCTTCGTAGGGATCGAGTTCTTGATGAGCGGCTCGCTGACGAATTCAGCGCTGCTGTTTGGGTTTATGGGGTGGGCGGTCGGGCTGCGCCAAAGTGACGGTCGCGAGATCCGGTGAACCGCAGCCCGCCCTCGGTTCCGTAGCTGCCGCAAAATCAGACAAGCGAACATCGCCCGGCCAGCGATCGACGCTTAGTGCAACGTTGTGACCGCAATGGCAGTAGACCAGGACGTCGCGTGATCCCATCTCGCGCATTTCACCGAACGTGATCTTGAGCGGTCGACCAGTGGCGTCGAAGAGGGCGAGACATGGTGCCATCAAAGGGGCGTCGTAAGTACATCGTGAATTATCGATTTCGAGCAAGAAGTAAGGCCGCCTCAGAGGGCAGAGGGCGGCCTCTTGCATTCACGCCTTGACGCTGGACCGTCGCCTTACGGGCACGGACTTGGATGCGGGTTGCTCGTTGGGGGTGTAAGACACGGGGCATGACGGAAACATTCGACCGACCGCACCTACAATTTCAGATGCTTGCGAAAGTGGAGCAATGTCGAAGTTGCCCCGCCAAATCGATGATTTACGGTACAGTTCAACACCTGCTTGATCTCGCGGACCGCCCCGACCTACCACAACTACTGGCGGTGGATTGTGACTCATTGTGAGCCCTGACGACTCCCCATATTAGTGGCCAGACCATTTCGTATATCGACGAACGCGCATGCCGCCAGCAAAGCGGCATCTGAGAGATCTCGCTAATTATCGCTTCCTAGTAGCTCGGAACGCGCGCGGGCTACCGCTTGTCGTAGGTGGGGGAAAGTCGCTGGAGGGTCCGCCGTTTACCGGACAAGGACGCGTCGAGCCGCGAGGGCGTAATCGCGCATACGAAAGGCACGTCTCTGCGCTGAACACGTCGCTCGCCGTTGCGGATCCGACTTCGATGTCCATTCAGGTCCAGGCGACACCGTAACCTCGCAAGGCAACTCCGGCGCATTGGGGCGAACAATTAGGCCCACACTAAAGGCGCAGTCCAAAGAACTTCAGTGCAGAGTACGCCGACGGCACGAGCTTGCTGGCGATCGTTGAAATCTCTGCTGGATGTATCACAAGCAATGTTCCTTCCGTGACGACCAGCTGTTCGACGGCAACATCGCGAACCACAAAGATTTCTCTGTGCACCGTGCCCCCCTCTACATGGAGGTCGGGTCCGGTTCGCGTTGCCAAATGCACGAACCGATTTGCTGGCAGGTAGCAGCCAATTTCCTCGTGAAGTTCGCGTATGGTGCAGTCAACGAACGATTCGTCGCCTTCGCGGTGTCCGCCGAACAACCTAACTTTCCCTGGATGGAGAATTCCTGGGATGCTGTCGCGCTGCTGCAAAATCAGGCGGGTATCCTCAGCAACGATGATCGCGGCAGTCGCTTCGCGCATGTCGTTCTCACTATATGAGCGAATCGTGGCGAACAATTAGCGCAACTTCTACTTTGGAGGTGACTCGAAAGTGCGGCCAATGGGATGGCAGGGTTCCAATGGTGCCCTAGCCCTCGGGGCAATTCTTGGCAGAATGCCTTGGCTCCGTAGTAACTGCTGAAACCCTCTTTGCTGTTCAAATCAGCCGCATCCTGCTCGCAGGCAGTCTGCGTTTCAACTGTCTTCCAATCTAATTCCCGCGGCTCGCCATTAAGCATGACCGTTAGTACCAATTCCCAGATCATGAGCGGACGACAGCTGAGTTCGTGAGGTCCGGTTGAATCCGAGGTGATGCTTTAATTGAACGGCGAAGGAAGCGCCGCTCAACGAGATAGTAAGACAAGAACCCGGCTAATGTCGTCAGGATGGCTGACACCAGCATGCTCGACCAAAATCCTTCTACCAATCGATTGATGACGATCTGCTGGATTGGGAATGCGTAGATGTAGACTCCGTACGAGATATCGAACCGCCCCCGGATCAGGCGATCGCGAAACGAAGTGCCGATCACAACGGTCAGCATTGCCAGACCGGCAGTGCCCAGTACTTGGCGCTCGACGCCGCGGGTCACGACGAAGCTGAGAAGGGCAATGCCGACCAGATGCCAGCGATAAGGAGTCCAGCAGGCGCGCGTCATCGAGAGCAGCGCGCCCATCGCGAAAGAGACCCCGAACAACGCAAAGAAGCTCGCCGGCACGCCATAGAAACTGAAGTCGGCGTGGGAATAGGCTAGCACCACGATCGCGGCGGCTGATAACCACAACAAGGCTGCGGCTGTCTTCCAGGAGTAGTTCAAGGCGAGCGCGCCGGCGATGACGACGTACCATGCGAACTCGACGGGCAGAGTCCACAAGCTTCCGTTGATCGCGTCCTTGTAGATGAAGTCCGAGAAGACAGTCGGGATCGGCCGCCCCTGGAGCACAGCAAACGAAAGGAAAGTCCCCGCCTGCCATTTGCCAAGTAGGTACGGCAGGAAGTCGGTTTGCGTGAACGCGGCTCCGATCACGTAGACCATGATGAAGCTGCAGACGACCACGCCGGGAAAGATGCGGCGGCAACGCTTGGACATGAATGCCAGGTAGTTCCCGGCGCTGGCATAGCTCTGCGGCATGAAGAAGCCGGAGATGGCAAAGAAAATCGCGACCGCTGCAAAGCCGAGCGTGTCCCAGCTCGGGAGAGTCGGCTCGGGGCGGCCGGACAGCGCGAAATGGTGCGAAAACAGCACCATGAATGCCGCAAAGTGGCGGATCGGATCGAAGCAGTTAGTTTTGTGTTCCAGAGCCCGTGCTAGCTCCCCAGGCGGGACATAGCACCACAACTCACGATGGAGTCAACCGACGGTAGTTGCAACTTGCGTCGCATGCGCCGCATTTTGGCCCCCGACCCCGCCAAACTCGTCTTATCTCCATCGGAACTTTTAGCGGATGATGGATGGCCGGCGCGGACAAGCGGCGGCTGCACCGAGCACCGCTGCGATGGTCGCCAAGTGGGCGCAGTTGCCGCCAAAGGATCAGGCGATCGTGACGGCCGAGATCAAGCTCATCCTGGCGCAGCGTGCCAATGACGCGGCGGCGCAGGATCCACCGCAAGCGCACCCGGCAGCCGGCTGATGTCGCATAGCAGGCGGCTGAGGCGTTATAATTTGAAGAGATCAGCAGGCTACGCCCGCCGGTTCACGCTGGCGGGCTGCTCTGCTAGCCTAGCCGTGTGATCGGTGCCCCCGATCGTTAAAATCAGTCAAGAACTCCCGCCGGCTATCACAAGGTCGGCGGGTTTTCTTTAGAGCTGCACGATGACAGAATGACAATGGCCAGGATCGGGGTGGCATGTCCAATGGGAGCGATCCCTAAAACCGCCCGGCGAGCGCATCTGCTCGTGTTGAGCTCCTGGCCACTCAGATCAACGCCAAATTGCGTCAATCGACCGGCTGGTCCAGCGGGTACTTCCTGGCCAGCCGATCAAGAGATTCATGCGTCTCGGCGTCAGTGAGCTCGCGGACCCCCAAAATTCGAGGCTCTGATCGTTTGCGGTAAATTTCGCTGTGGTCTCGCCAGATCTCAGCAGTCGGACCGCGCAAACCGCGGAGCCACACTAAGCAAGCCATTTTTTCTTCACGGCGGGGCGAAAATTCTCCACCACGACGTCGGCCTTGTCGGCGAGGCGCTTGGACACGGCGAGCCCGCGCTCGTCCTTCAGGTTCAGCGTCATCGCCCGCTTGTTGCGATGCAAATTCTGGAAGTCGGAGCCCCGCCGCGGCCCGCCCGGCTGCTCGCCGCCGGCATCCTCGGTGAGCGCGTCGATCTTGATCACGTTGGCGCCCCAGTCCGCGAGCTGCCGTACGCAGGTGGGCCCAGACCGGACGCGGGTCAGATCGAGCACGGTAAAGCGCGACAGGGCTTCCGAGGCATGCGGAAAGGGCATCTTGATGGGCTCCGGGACAAATTGCGGGCCTACCATAGTGCCGAAAGACCATGCGGCAAGACATCACGCGGCAGGTCTGGGCCGCGCGGATGCCGCCTGTCGAAATGCAATACTTGGAGGGGGCGTCCGCGAACGATCAGCGCGCCAGCTGCCTCAGCTCGGCGCGCGCCTGCTCGGCCAGCGGGTCATCGCCGTGGCGCGCAATGAACAGCTCGAACGCCTCCCGCGTTCCCTTGCGACGGGCGGATTCGTACTCCTCCGCGACCGCAGCCGAGGGGTCGCGGGCCATTGGGACGGAGGGCGCGCGCCCCGCTGTGCCGCCTTGCTTGCCGCTCTCATCCGCATTGGCTTTGCCGACCATGATAGGCAGTCCTCCGAAGGGTGGATGGCCCGGCCCGGCGAGCGCCATCAGGGCGCCGAACAGGCCGGCCGAGAGGGAACGTAGTTTCATGATTTCACTCGCAACACGGCAGCTGGTCGGAACCGACATCCCTGTTCTGGCCCGTATGACTACGGGATTTGATGGCTAACGCGGCCTCATAGAAGGAGTTCGGATGTCTCGCCAAAATTAAACCAAACGTTTAACTCTCAAGCTAGAATCACCTCTCGCGCCCCGAATCGAACGGGGTTTGCTGCTTCGGAGATTCCCTTGGCCACCGCTGTCAACGCCAGTGCAACCAACAACGCCGAAATCGACGGCCTGCTGTCGGGCTACAAATGGTCCGGCGCGATCACCTACAGCTTTCCCGACTCCCCCAGCGACTACTCCGGTCCTTACTCCGGCGGCAGCAGTGAGCCGACGACGTCGGGTTTTGCCTCGGCGCCGAGTCAGATGCAGGCGGCGATCAATTACGCGATCGGACTGATCCTCGGCTACACCAACGCCAACATCCAGTACGCAGGGACGAACGGCGCCGACATCATGGTCGCGCAGTCGCCAGCGGCCAATCCGACATCCTACGCCTATTATCCCGGCAACTACGCGTCCGGCGGCGACGTGTGGTTCGGAACCGCCTACAACTATTCGCTGGCTGCGCTCGGCAACTACTATTTCACGACTGCATTGCACGAGCTCGGACACGCCTTTGGCCTGAAGCACAGTCAGGAAACGGGCGGCGTCGCCAACGTCGCGGTGCCGAGCGCGCATGACGACAGCGAATACACCGTCATGAGCTATCGCAGCTATGTCGGTGCTTCGACGACGAGCGGCTACACCAACGAGGCCTATGGATATCCGCAGACCTATATGGCCAACGATATCCTCGCGCTGCAGACGATGTACGGCGCGAACTACACCACCCAGGGTGGGACCACCGTCTATACATGGAGCCCGACCACCGGACAGGAGTTCATCAACGGCGCCGGCCAGCCGGCCGACAATGGCGGTGCCGGTGGCTCGGCCAATCGCATCTACGAGACGATCTGGGATGGTGGCGGCGTCGATACCTATGACCTTTCGAACTACACGACGAACCTGAGCATCAACCTCAATCCAGGTGCTTCGTCCCTGTTCTCGTCGGTTCAACTGGCCAATCTCGGAAACGGCCATTACGCGTCGGGCAACGTCTACAATTCCTATCTCAACAACGACGACGGCCGTTCCTACATCGACAACGCCATCGGCGGCTCCGGCAACGACACGATCATCGGCAATGCCATCGCCAACGTACTGAACGGCGGCTCCGGCAACGATACGATCACCGGCGGCGGCGGCAACGACACCATTATTGGCGGCTTGGGCACCGACACGGCGGTGTATTCGGGCAACGAAGCCAACTACGTTATTTCCTACAATTCGACCACGCAAACATTCACCGTCACCGACCAGCGTTCCGGCACGCCCGAAGGCACTGACACACTGACGGGAGTCGAGTATTTTCAGTTCGCCGATGGCGCTGCGGCGAGTTCCGACTTCACCGGCGGAATCACGCCTGTCGTCAGTCACCTCACGACCCATGCGCCGGACTTCAACGGTGATGGCAAGACCGACCTGTTGATTCTCAATGATGGGGTTTTGGGTGTCGCAGTCTGGGAGCTGAGCGGCACCCAGGTGCTGGCCAACCCGCAAGTCGGGACCATGGGGGCCGGCTTTCATCTTGCCAAGGAGGGTGATTTCAACGGCGACGGCAAGGCCGATCTGCTCATGCTCAACAACAGCACGCATGATGCTCAGGTCTGGCTCATGAACGGCGCACAGGTCGGTGCCGCCGGGACGGTTGGCACGATCAGTGCTTTCGCAGGGTGGGGCTATGCCGACGTCGGGGATTTCAACGGCGACGGCAAGTCCGATCTGCTGCTCCTCAATAGCGTCAATAACGGGGTTGCGGTCTGGGAGCTCAATGGCGCCGCGGTCATCTCTAACCCGCAGGTTGGCACCATGGCGTCCGGCTTTCATTTCGCCAAAGAGGGCGATTTCAATGGCGATGGCAAGACCGACTTATTGATGCTCAACGACACCACGCACGACCTCCAAGTCTGGCTGATGAACGGCACCCAAGTCGTCAGCCAGACGACGATCGGCACAATCAGTGCCTCCGCCGGATGGCGCTTTGCCGACGTCGGTGATTTCGATGGGGACGGCAAGACGGATCTACTGTTGGTCAATGACAGCACGCACGGCGTGGCCGTCTGGCTTATGAACGGGACACAGGTGACAGCCAACCCGCAGATCAGCACGATCAGCGCCTCAGCCGGCTGGCGCTTCGCCGACATCGGCGACTTCAACGGCGACGGCAGATCCGATCTCATGCTGCTCAACGACAACACGCATGGTGTTGCCGTCTGGGAGTTGAACGGCACCCAGATCATCGCTAATCCCCAAGTAGGGGCTGCGGCCTCGGGCGATACCTATGCCCGATTGGAGGACATCAACGGTGACCACAAGTCCGACATCCTGTTCCAGAACAACACGACGCATGTCCTCACGGCATGGGAGATGAACGGTACCCAGATCGCGCTGAACGCCCAGATCGGTGCGGTCAATGCGGCTGGTGGCTGGCATCTCGTCACCTGAGCTAGTTCGTGCGACACGCGTGCTCGCTTGCACCATGGAAGTCAGCCCAGCGGACAGCGCTGCGCAGTTCAGCTGGAGACATTCGGGCATTCGGCGCGTCTGGCAATAGTCATAATGGCCGGCCTTGCGTTCGCCGCGCAAGCCAATGCGCCGGGCTCCAAGTTGAAGGGTGTCATCGCATTGGCGATACGAGGACTGCCTTTTGAGTTAAACGGGACAGGACCCTTGCTGGACTAAGATCAGCGGACGGCTTGGCTCCAGTTTGAGCTCCCGTGAAACCTTCGTGATGTCGCGCCGTCGATTTATCTCCTGCGAATTGAGACGACACACTCACAGCTAAGAGGTGAAGGCTTGAACGTCCCTCCTGGACAAACTAACACGGCAGATCCGGCCGGGCGTGGTGGCGTCAGTCGTCTCAGGCGGCTCGTTGGTGGCTGGTCGGCAAATATGGTGCAGGTTCTGTTGAGTCTTTCTCAGCAGCTCTTCCTGATTCCGGCATTCCTGCACTTCTGGACGGGAGATATCCTGGCGGCTTGGCTTGCCGTCTATGCGGCCGGAAGTCTCGTCGTTGTTGCCGACGCGGGATTGCAGTTGCGCGCCGTCAACCGCTTTCTCGCCTTCAAATCTTGCGTAGATTGCGATGGAAGGACGGCAAGCTTTTATGCTGGTATGTTGCGGATCTATCTCTGCGTTGCCGTGGTGCTGGGTGTTTTGCTGATCGGGACCGCGCAGCTCTGGCCGCCCTCAGTGGTGCTCGGGTTTGAAGCGACTGCAACCTTTGATTCCGCACTACTCGTGATGACCGTGGGGATGCTGGTGACGGTGCCCGCTAATCTGGCGTTAGGCCTTTATCGGGTGCGCGGACAATATAGTCGGTCGGTCTGGCAGCAGAATGCAGCGCTCATGCTCGGCCAGATTGCGCAGGTGGTCGCGATTGCGGTTTTCGGCAGTCTGCTCTCCGTGGCGGTCGCCTTTGTTTCGGCGCAGATTCTTTTTGCGTTTTTTCTATTCGTGTTTGATACGCCGCGTCTGTTTCCTTTTCTACTTGGTGGCCGCGGACGGTGGGGGTTGCCCCGATCGTGGCGGTGGAATCTTGGACAACTTAGCCTCGCGCTTCCCTTTGCGGCCGGCAGCTTCACGGAGCTGGCACTCGTCAACCTGCCGGTATTGCTGGTGAGCTCACTCGTCACCGATCGGTTGGCAGTGGCCCAGTGGGGCCTGACCAGGGTGATAGCAAGTATGGTACGAGGGCTCTGCCAGCAGGTGAGCATGCCGCTTGCCGCCGAGCTCGGCCATGACTACGCGATGGGTGACAAGGAGCGGCTGCGCCGGCTTTACGCCCATGGATCAGTCTTCATTACGGTTATCGCCAGCCTGATCGTCGGGGGACTGCTGCCGTTCTGGCCCGATTTTTTCGCGCTCTGGACGCACGGCAGCGTCCCCTATGATGCGCCGCTCGCGATCACGCTGTTGCTCGGTTCCGCCGCAGTCGCGCCCTCTCTGCTAGCCCTGGTCTTTGCCTATCATAGTAATCGCGGTGATCTGTTGGTCCGTACCAAGGGGCTGCAGCTTGTCATTTTCCTGGTGCTGTCCTTTGTTCTGATCCCGAAGCTCGGGCCGCTCGGGGCGGCGGTTGCCATCGTCGCAAGTGATCTCGCCATTCAATTCGGTCTGCTTGCGCTCATGATCATGAGCCAAACCCTGCAACACCCGCTTCGCCACGGCGCTTTCGTAATCTTCGCAGCCGCCGCCATCGTGTTGTCGGGGTGGGGCATCGGCATTGCGGTCGCGGTGGTAGTGCCGGGGAGCGGGCTTGCACATTTTCTGATCGAATGCATGGTTTGGCTGATTTTGGTCGGCTTGCTGGCGAGCCCCCTCCTGAGCAAGGGGTTTCGCGAGCACCTGATGGGCCTTATTCCGAGTTAGTGATCGCCTTAGGGTCTGCACTCAATAGGAATTCCATCTGAAATTAGATTGCGATTCAAGCTTCTCAGTGGAAGGGAGGCTTGAATGGCAAAGCAGGTCTACTGACTCAGCGATGCGGAATGGCGGATTGAGCCGTTGTTGCCGCGAGGGCGCAAGGGAGCGCATCGGGTCGATGATAGACCCGTGATCAGCTGCATTATGCACATGCTAAAATCTGGTTCGCGTTGGCGCGATTGCCCGGATGTCTACGGCCCCTACACGACGGTCCACAACCGCTTCAACGGCTTGAGCCGACGGAGGATTTGGACGGGCATTTTTCGCGCTGACCGGATAGTCTGGCATGTACGGACCGATATCGGTGGATTCCAGCTGCTATACGATGAGGCGTGCCAAGCGAGACGAGCTTGCCGCGCATCTGAACTTCAGGTGATCCAGACCGCCATCAACTATCCGACGGCGCTGCCCCTGCTTCCAGCCTATCAGCGATTCGAGCAGCATAGCGCTATCTCGCTGCCGATGTTCGCGGGAATCGCCCGCCCGCAACTGAAGGTGGTGCTGGGGGTGCTCGACTTTCCGGCCTGACAGTTGCGCCCAGTCGCGGAGGCGCACCGCTCCGGCGTTTGGAAAGCTCGCCTCGTCCGCAAGAAGGCGATCGACAAATTAAGGCTTGATCTAAAAACGAAGTCTTCCCCTCGCTCAGGGCTGTGGGGTACCTAGTCAGAATAAAGAGTCGGGGCGGCGCCATACGCCGCAACGCAAGGTTGCCAATCTGGTCCCTTTCGGGTATCGACAGTCCAGCCGTGTTGGCCGGAGCGATGAATTCAAGTGTCGCAATTCCGTTCCTGGCCTGCTACGAGACGATTCTTGATCCGGGCGGTAGTCAGTCCCGTTGCGGAACGGTCATTTAGTCGGCTGTTCCAGCACTCAAGCTACCCGCGTTGACCCCGACATGAAACTTTGCAAAGGTCGAATCCTTCGATTTCCACCTGAGATTTGCGGCGCTATGAAGGTCACATTTGTCGATTTCGATCGTCACGGAGACGAGCGTGGAATGTTGGTCGCTCTCGAAGAACAGCGCAATATTCCATTCACGATCCGTCGCGTGTACTACTTGCTGGACACGAAGCTCCACGTTCGCCGCGGCTACCACGCGCACCGTCAGCTGAAACAGATCATGCTGGCGGTCTCAGGAAGCGTCAAAATTCACCTGGATAATGGGCATGAAACCGCCGAAGTATCGCTCGATAATCCTTACCAAGGCCTGCTCCTGGAAAGCATGGTCTGGCGTGAAATGTTCGACTTTAGCCGTGACTGCGTACTGATGGTGCTAGCCGATCGCCTTTACGATCCAGCAGATTACATTCGCGACTACCAGGAGTTCTGTACGCTCGCGAAACAGGAGGGAAAGTGATGAAGCGTCTCGTCATCGTCGGAGCGGGTGAATTCGCTGAGATCGCGTTTCAATATTTCTCTCACGACACGGATTACGAGGTTGCAGCTTTTTCAGTCGATGCTGAGTACATCAAGAACCCTGAACTTGAGGGGCTTCCGATCGTTCCCTATGGCGAGCTGATGGATCGATATCCGCCCAGCGGTTATGAGCTATTCGTTGCGATTCCCTCCACCCAGCTGAACCGCGTGCGGACTCGCTTCTACAACGATGCCAAACAAAAGGGATACCGGTTGGCGACCTACATTAGTTCTCGTGCTTTCGTATGGCGCAACGCCAAGATCGGAGAAAATACCTTCATTTTTGAAAACAATGTGATTCAGCCTTTTGTGACAGTCGGTAACAACTGTGTGCTGTGGAGCGGCAATCATATCGGTCATCGGACTGTAATCAACGACAACGTGTTTATTACGTCTCACGCCGTCATTTCCGGTTATTGCAACATCGGTGAGAGCTCGTTCATTGGCGTCAACGCGACCATCAATGACCACGTCACCATCGCACCGCGTTGTGTGATCGGATCCGGTTCGCTAATCGCGAAGGATACCGAGGCGGACAAGATCTATGCGAGCGCGCCCGCGCGTGCCGTTCCGGGCAAATCGAGCCAAGATACCGAAACCTGAGCGGCCAAAATGTTCAGCTGGGAGAAGGAAGGGCTGGTCTTTCGGACGTCCGAGCACAGCGCCGGGAGTTGGATGGCGAATTCTGCACTGACGCCAACGCCCATGCGCCTGAATGACAGCACAATTCGTGTCTACTCGGGGTTCAGGGACGGCGAGGGCGTGAGCCGCATCGGCTATGTGGATGTGCTTGTCGAGGCTGCGACTAGGGTCGTCGGGGTGTCTCGACGTCCGGTTTTGGACATCGGCCGGAACGGCTGTTTCGACGACAACGGAGTCATTCTCGGAGATGTCATTGTAGCGGCGGACGGCATCTACATGTTCTATGTCGGGTTTCAACTGGTCGCTAAGGCCAAATTCCTAGCCTTTACGGGACTGGCAAAGTCGACGGACGGAGGGGAGAGCTTTAGTAGAATCTCAGAGGGGCCGATCCTCGATCGGGGGCCAGGGCAGACCACGATCGGCGCGGTGCATTCCGTGATGTTCGAGCAGGGGCTGTGGAAGATGTGGTACGCTTGCGGCGACGACTGGGAGTACGTTGGCGGAAAGCCGTATCCGCAATACCACATCCGCTATGTCGAGACGACCGATCTGATGGCTATACCGCGGGTCGGGCGGGAATGTCTGAAGCCGAGGGGCAACGAGTATCGGATCGGACGGCCGCGCGTCTACAGAGTGGGGGGGAAATACGTTATGTACTTCACCTATGGAACCACTTCGGGCGACTATTTGCCTGGCATTGCCTATTCGGTTGACGGAATCGAATGGGTCCGTAAAGACGAGGACGTGGGCATCACCTTGAGCCCCTCGGGTTGGGATTCACGCACCTTGTGCTATCCCGCTTTGATTCAGCATCGGGACGACGTTCTGATGTTCTACAACGGGAACGACATGGGCGCTGACGGCGTCGGCCTCGCGCGTGCCAAGGGCGCGCTCGACTAGGCCCATTGGATAGAGCGAATGATTTGCGTTCGATCATACTCGGCTCAGGACGAGGAAGCTTGGAACGCGATCGTTCTGCGATCCAGGACGGGTAATTTTCTGCATCTCCGACCCTATATGGACTATCACTCTGATCGCTTCATCGATCAGTCGCTGATCATTCTGCAGGGTGAGCAGCCTTGTGCGGTGTTCCCGGCGAGCTTGCACGGGGACGCTATCAGCAGTCACGGAGGGCTGACCTATGGCGGACTGCTCTCTACGAGCGACATGCGGTCCCATTCGACGCTCGAAGCCCTTGAGAAGATTGCGGCTCATTATTCGGCCGCCGGCCGGGACAAGCTGATCTACAAAGCCGTGCCTCACGTCTTTCATCGCTATCCGTCCGAGGAGGACTTATACGCCCTGTTCAGGATGGGCGCGCGACTGCAGCGCCGGGACATTTCATCGGTCGTCGAGATCGGCAAGGCGCCAAAGTATTCGAAGGGGCGGAAGTGGACGATCAACAAAGCCAAGAAAGCGAACCTCGTCGTGGCGGCGTCGGACAGGTTCGATGCCTTCTACGAACTGCTCTGGGACCAGGCGATTGAGCGAGGAAGGCAGGTAGTCCATTCGCTTCCCGAGTTGCAATTGCTAAAATCTCGATTTCCGGATCAGATCGGTTTATACGAAGCGAGAGCGGACGGTCTGCTTCAGGCCGGCGTCATTATCTTCGACTTTGGCATGACGGTGCACACGCAGTACATGGGATCAAGCGAACTGGGCCGAACGAACGGTGCGCTCGATCTTGTGATCTCGGAACTGGTCAATGAGGTCTATGCGGACAGACGTTACTTCAGCTTCGGTATTTCGACCGAGCAGGCGGGCCATTTTCTCAACGAAGGGCTCGCGGCGCAGAAGGAAGGCTTCGGAGGACGCGGTGTCGTCCACGATTTTTATGAGATGGATCTGAGATGACCATTCCGTTTCTAAGCCTGCAAGAGGCCAATGCCCCTTACATGGATGAGCTCAAAGCTGCGGCATCCCGTGTGATCGAGTCGGGGTGGTACATTCTCGGCGAGGAGCTTAATTCGTTCGAGCGTGAATTCGCGGCCTATTGCAAGTCTCGCTTTTGCATCGGCGTGGGGAACGGCCTTGATGCTCTGACGCTAACGCTGCGCGCTTATATGCAGCTCGGTAAGATTTCCGAGGGCGACGAGATCATCGTGCCCGCCAACACGTTCATCGCCACCATTCTGGCGATCACGCAGAATCGCTTGCGGCCCGTTCTCGTCGAGCCGGATCCGCTCACCTTCAACATCGATCCTCAGCGCGTATCACGGGCAATAGGTCCGAGGACGCGCGCGATCATGGCCGTGCATCTCTATGGGCAATTGGCGGCCATGCCGGAGTTGCTCCAAATTGCTCGTGCGCGCGGCATCCTGTTGATCGAGGATGCAGCGCAGGCCCATGGCGCGATGCACGGTGGTGTGAAGGCAGGCGCGTTGGGCGACGCTGCCGCCTTCAGTTTCTTCCCGACCAAAAATCTGGGCGCGCTCGGCGACGCCGGTGCGATCTTGACGAACGACGAAGGGTTGGCGGAACGCCTTCGCGCGCTGCGAAACTACGGCTCGAAAGTCAAATATTACCACGAGTGCGAAGGGATCAATTCTCGACTGGACGAGATTCAGGCGGCTCTCTTGCGCGTCAAGTTGAAATATCTTGACAACGAGATTACGTCTCGCCGCAGGATCGCCACCGCCTACCTTAACGGCATAAAGAACCCGAGAATTCGGCTGCCCTTTGTCGCTGGCGATCCCGACACCCACGTCTGGCATGTCTTCGTCGTGCAATGCGAGGAGCGTGAGGAGTTGCAGCGTTATCTTGCATCCAGCGATATCCAAACGCTGATACACTACCCGGTAGCGCCTCACTTACAAGCGGCCTATCCAGGCCTCAAAGATCTATCCCTTCCGATATCCGAAAGACTGCATCGCGAGGTCCTCAGCCTTCCCCTCGGACCGACGCTGCGGCCCGAGCAGGTCAGCAAGGTCATATCCGTATGCTGCAATTTCTGAAATTTGGTAAGAAGGCTGACATCGTCACCGCTGTGGGCGCCGCAGTCGGTTTGCTGGCCGTTCTGCTCAGCGTCTAGCTCGTCGCCCGCAACGCAGGGAAAGGTCCCCGTGATGAGTGCCAGTCCCGATCACGTCGCAACGGGCAGACCGAACTATCCTCCATTGGTGTCATTTCTCATTCCTGCCTTTAACCACGAGCGGTTTATCGGGAAATGCCTAGACAGCGTTCTGTTCGACAAATATGGAAACAAGCAGCTGGTGATCGTCAATGACGGCTCGAGCGATCGGACGGGGAAAATTATCTCAGAGTGGATCTCGCAGCACGAATCCTTGCTGGATATCCGCTACGTGGATCGCGAGAACCGGGGCATTGCCGCAACGTTGAACGAACTCACAGCGCTGGCCAGCGGAGACTTTCTGCGGTTGGGCGCGAGTGACGACTATTTCCTGGCCGAAGGCACGACCGCGCAGGTCGCTTATCTCGAAGCCAATCCGAATAAGCTCGCGGTCGTCGGCGACTCGATTGTGATCGATGATCAAGAACGGATCGTCCATGATAGCGCAATGGTCGGTCTGTTCCACGTTGACAAATCTCGCTACCGGACAGATGAGGGAATTCGGCGTGAAATCATCTGCCGATGGGCGATCGGCGGTCCCGTCCCGCTGCTTCGAAAGAAGGGGCTCGACGCCGCCGAGGGCTGGAACGAGAATCTTTTAATCGACGATTGGGATTTCTTCCTTCGTCTTGCCGCGCTGGACTTAGTTGGCTTCATCGACTTCAAGGTCGGTGCCTACCGGGTTCACGGGGCGAACGTGAGCAAGACGAAGGACACTGCGAAGCGGATCGCCAACCTTCGCAATATGGCCGAGGCCGTCAGCCGGAACCTCGCTTTGTTCAACGGCCAGTACAGGACGATGCTCAAGGCGCAGGGCCGGCTGATCGCGGCAAAGATCGCCTACCTCGAAAGTCGCTATGTCAAATCGACTTGGAATGTCCTGATGTTTGGTGGACTGAGCGCCATCGCCTCTCGTGGTTCGCCGAGCGATCAATCGGGGGAGGGGCAGTGAGCGAGGCGCTGCGCTATCCGTCATTCTATCTCGCGTTCCCGATCTTGCTGGCGTTGTCGGTGATGGTCGTGAGTTTTGAGTTCTCTGTTGGTATGCTCGGAGGTGTGCTGTTCTTCACGGCGGCCGCCGTCTCCATTGTCTTGCTCGACTTCGTCCTTGGTATTCGTCTGCCGCCGCTGGGGGCCCTGGAAGGTATGGACTTTTGGGGGACGCGTGAAGGAGAGGTCGCTGCGGCACTCTGCTGTGTCGTCACCGCGTTTTGCGTAATCGACCTCAGCGTATTTCCGATCCCGCTTATCGTCGATCCGTCATCCTATGCAACCTTCGAAGGCGGACGCAATCATGTGCGCCACATCTCGAATTTAAGCTGGATATTGCCGCCGCTCGCATTGCTCTGTTTCAGGAGCCGGGCCGTACGCGTTGTGCTGATAGTCGTCGGTCTGACGTTTCCTATCCTAGTGATTGATCGAAACCGTCTGTTTGCAGCCCTGTTTTCTCTGGTGCTCACGCTTCTGTTGCGACAGAAGAAGTCGCTGCTGTTTTCCTGGAAGGTCATCGTGCCCCTGCTGCTCGGCGGGCTGGCAACTTTCTCGTTGCTCGGAGCGATTCGCACCGGGAGTCTGGATGGTGGCGTTTTGCCGGTAAGTGGCTTCTTCCGGGTGGCTCCGCAAGGAGTGAAGTGGCTGTTATTGTACGTGAGCGCGGGCGTTTATAACTTCTCTTCCATCCTGGCGAAGGGTTATCACAACGCCGGCTTCTTGGTCGGTCAGCTCGTCCCGCTCAGCGGTTCGGTGGCTACGCTCGGGACGGACATACCGCTGGATGCGCCGACGATTAATGTCGGCACGGAATTCTTTCCATTTCTGATGGCGCTCGGATGGGGTGGCGCGCTCGCCAGCGTTCTCGGGCTCTACGGCATGCTGCTGTGGAGCATCGTGCTCTTGCGTGGGGGCATGTCAGTCTGGCGCCTGCTTATTTTCCTCCGCATTTCGTACGTGTCCGTAATGTCTCCCTTTGCCCCGCAGGCCTTTACTTGGACGAATTTCGGCTTTGTGGCGATCTGTTTGATGATCCCGATCGCCGCGCACTTTCTCCCTTGCAGTGCGAACGAACGGCTGAAGGTGAGCTGATCAATGGTGGTTCAAGGGAGTGCGTCGATGCTGACAGAACATACTACTAGGGGGGGCCGGTTCGAGCCGATGGATCACGTCCGTCTCTTCACGCGGCAATGGAGATGGATCACAGCGACCTTCGTGATCGTGTCCTTACTCACGATCGTGCCGCTCAGCCGAGTGAAGCCACAGTGGGAAGCTCAGGCCACCATCCGAATTGGCCAGCTCTATGATGCGTTGGCAGCTGTGAGCCGGCCGATCGAGCCGCTTCAGGAAGTGCTAGAGCGAATGCGCGTAACTTCGCAGCAGGCAGGGCTCGAAAGTACAAGGATCGAATCCATTCCGGGGACCGGGCTGATCCGCATCACGGCGCGGGACTCCAGCTCGGAAAAGGCGATACGTCTGGTAGCAACGCCCGTCGACCACCTAAGATCCGTCCACGAAGAACTCGCACGGGCGGCCCGCTCGGAAGCCGATCTCCTGGCCGAGGAGTACAGGGAGGAGCTTGCCGGCCTGCGCGAAGTACAGGCCAGCCTCCAGAAGGCTTTCTCGTCTGCGACCGGTCCGGGTGCGAATGAGGCTCAAGCGGCTCTGGCCGCAATTGCGCCGGCGATGGAAAAAAATGCAAAGGAGATAGCGGAGGTGACGCGCCAGAGATTTTTCCTGATTCGTCGCAACGGGTTCCAGTCAGCTCCCACCGAGATGATGGGCGAGGTTTCATCAGTCAGGATCGCATCAACGAGCAAGGGGCTCGTCGTGTTCTTCGGCATCATTATGGGTCTCGCTGCCGGGTTGATAGTCGGCCTGCTGCGCGACCACGTCATCAGGATGCGATCTCAACGACTGTCCCCCTAGCTATGAGCAACCTTGGGGATCTGGTCCTGTGTCGCCCGAACAGGCGCACACAAGCGCGTGGAAAGCTCGCGGTGGTTTGGTAAACAGGCCTATTCGATTTCCGCCCCGAACGGACCAATCCGGAGTGAGTTCCAAAGGCGGCGCGTCAATAGGATTTCAGTTGTCAATGCAACTCAAAGTCACGATCCTGCTTGCGGCTAGAAATGGCGCGGAGTTCATCCGCGAGCAGCTCGAATCTTATCGCGCCCAGACCTATTCGAATTGGGAGCTGATCGTTTCTGATGACGGGTCGACCGATTGCACGCTGGAGCTCATCGAAGAATTCTCGAAATCCGTATCGCAGAAAGTGACGATCTGTGATGGTCCGAGGCTCGGTTTCTGGCAAAACTTTGCATCGATGGTCCGAAGCCTCGACGTTGTGGGCGACCTGTTCGCCTACAGCGATCAGGACGACATTTGGTTCGCTCACAAGTTGGCGGATGCTGTCGCGTGGTTCGAACGGGTTCCGGAAGACAAGCCGGCCGTCTTCTTCACGCGGACCCAGCTGGTCACCCGCGAGGGAGCTCCAATGGGGTATTCGCGAAAGTTTGGCCGAGCGCCGGGATTTGCTAATGCGCTCGTGCAGAACATGGGCGGCGGAAACACCATGGTATTCAACCGCGCGGCGCAATTGGTGCTTCAGAAAAGTCCGGCGGACGCGGAGATGATCGCGCACGATTGGTGGACGTACCAGATGATTACGGGAGTTGGAGGGCTCGTGCACTATGATGCTCGGCCCAGTCTAGCCTACCGGCAGCATGGGGAAAACACGTTCGGCAAAAATGTCGGCCTTCAGGCGCGTCTGACGAGAGCAGTTGGACTTGCTTCTGGACAGATGGCCATATGGAACGAGGTCAACTTGAGCTCGCTCAATCGCGTCCGCGGCGAACTGATTCCGGCAAATGCTGTAATCCTTGATCGCTTCGCCAAGGCACGAGCCGCTTGGCTGCCCGTTCGAATATGGCTACTTTGGCGATCAGGTGTCTACCGGCAAACGGCCGTCGAAAATCTAGCGCTTTACCTCGCCGCCGTCTTTGGTCGGCTTTGATGGGCGGCGTCGAGCTTTCCCGTTTGGAGCCGGACACCAGGGTCGGTCCGCGTGGATAAGGACTTTAAGGGGGGCGAAAAGTTTTTGCGAGTGGGTCAGGCCATCAGGCCCAGGATGACTGAACGCGTTCAACCTCAGGGACGGCAGCAATGAAGATCGAACGCTTGAGCATCCCGGACGTGTTGCCGGTGACGCCGCTCTGGCACACCGACGAGCGTGGCTCGGTTTCGGAAACTTTTCGGGCGGATCTTCTCGCCGCCCATGGCGTCGATGTGGCCTTTGTGCAGGATAATCACGTGCTGTCGAAGAGCAGGGGAGTCGTTCGCGGCTTGCACTATCAGCTCGCGCCTCGTGCTCAGGGTAAGCTCGTGAGGAGTTCGAAAGGAGCCATTCTCGACATTGCGGTAGACCTTCGCGAAACGTCTCCGACCTATGCGAAGCACGTCGCCATCGAGCTGTCCGAGGCCAATTGGCAGCAGCTGTGGCCCGCCCGGTTTTGCCCACGGCTACGCCACGCTAGACGATAATTGCGAGGTCATTTATAAGACTACCGACTACTATTCGCCGGGTCATGAACGCGGAATCGTGTGGGACGATCCCGCACTGCAGATTGATTGGCGGATCTCGGCGACCGGGGCGACCTTATCAGACAAGGATCGTAATCTTCCCCGTCTGAACGAGCTGGCACGGCGCTCCAACTAGAGCTATAGGACGATCATGCGGGTTCTTATTACTGGGGGTGCAGGGTTCATCGGATCGGAAGTCTGCCGTCATTTCATTTCTTGTGTTGGACTCGATGTCGTCGTGCTGGATAACCTGAGTTATGCAGGCAATCTGGCTTCGCTCGCTCCAGTTTCGAGCAGTCCGCGCTACGCCTTTGAAAAGGGCGACATCTGCGACTGGGAGACCGTGGATTCCGTTTTGAGGAAGTATGAGCCGGCCGCGGTTATTCACCTCGCGGCCGAGAGCCATGTCGACCGCTCGATCGCACAGTCAGAGGTTTTCGTGCGAACGAATGTGCTTGGGACATATACGCTACTTGATGCCTCGCGTCGTTATGTCGAGCGCAGCCCGGCGAGCATTGCTCAGTCGTTTCGTTTTGTGCACGTTTCGACTGATGAGGTATTTGGATCTTTGGGGCCTGAGGGTACCTTCAGCGAAACAACGCCTTATGATCCAAGCTCTCCATATTCCGCGAGTAAGGCCGGATCGGACCATTTGGCGAAGGCGTGGCACCGCACCTATGGCCTGCCCGTCATCGTTTCAAACTGCTCGAACAATTATGGGCCTTACCAATTTCCAGAAAAACTCATCCCCTTGATGATCCTGAACGGGCTCGAGGGTAAGGCTTTACCTGTTTACGGAAATGGATTGAACATTCGCGATTGGCTCTACGTGGAGGATCACGCTCGCGCACTCGCAGCTATTCTGGCGAAGGGCCGGCCGGGTCAGACCTACAATGTCGGCGGGCGAAACGAAAAGACCAACCTGGACGTGGTGCAGCAGATCTGCACTCTGCTGGACCGGCTTCGCCCGACCAGTGTGTCCCACCATCAGTTCATCTCGTTTGTCACAGATCGCCCGGGTCACGATCTGCGCTATGCAATCAATGCGACGAAGCTGGAGAGCGAGCTGGGCTGGCGCGCCAACGAGACGTTCGAAACTGGCATCGATAAAACGGTGCGCTGGTACATGGAGCGTGCTGATTGGTGGCGGCCGTTGCGGGAACGAGTTTACAGCGGCGCGCGGCTGGGTCTTCTCGGGCAGGACGCCTCATGAGGCTTTTGGTCGCCGGTCGCGAAGGCCAGATCGCCCGTTCGTTGCGTGAATCGGCTGCCAAAGAGAACGTCTCATCCTGCAATGTATCGGACGTCCTGATGCAGATCTGTTGCGGCCCGGAAGTGCAACGGCGGCTATTTTCAAGTTCCGCCCCGACATTGTCGTTAACGCGGCGGCCTATACCGCCGTCGACAAGGCAGAAGACGAACCCGATCTCGCGTTTACGATCAACTGCAACGGCGCACAGGAAGTTGCGGTCGCAGCAGCAAGCTGCGGCGTTCCCATTATCCATTTCTCGACCGACTATGTCTTCAATGGAATGAAGTCCAGCGCTTATAATGAACAGGACATTCCGAATCCACAGAACGTCTACGGTCGTTCGAAGCTGGCAGGCGAACGAGCCGTGATGTCGGCGAATGCGCAACACCTCGTGCTACGAACGTGCTGGGTATACGCGCCGTTTGGCACCAATTTCGTCGGGACGATCTGGCGGAAACTACTCGAGGGGCAGCTCAGGATCGTCAACGACCAAACGGGTTGTCCAACTTATGCCCCGGACCTAGCTGATGCGACGATCGCGCTGGCGCGCCGCATGATGCGGTTTGGCTGGCGGCCCGAATATTCCGGGATCACACACATCGCGGGTCCTGACGCTCTCAATTGGCACCCGATTTTGTCGAGGGAGCGCGCTCGGCTCTCATTCTGGGCGATAACATATTCTTCGGCCAGGGGATCCAGCGCCTGCTCGCCAACGCCGCCGCTCGAACGAGTGGAGCGAGCATCTTCGCTTACAGAGTAGTTGATCCAAATCGCTATGGTGTGGTGGATTTCGACGAACAGGGCAGGGCCCGTTCCATCGAGGAGAAGCCGCAAAACCCCAGATCGAACTTCGCGGTCACTGGTCTTTATTTTTACGATGAGCGAGTGGCGAGCCTGGCTTCGGGCATCAGGCCTTCGGCCCGTGGCGAGCTGGAGATCACCGATTTGAACAACCTATATCTCGAGCGCGGCGAACTGCACGTCGAACGATTGGGCCGCGGCTTCGCCTGGTTGGATGCTGGCACGCCCGCGAGTCTGCTCGATGCCGCAGAATTTGTGGCGACAATCGAAAGACGGCAGGGGTTCCGAATAGCTTGCCCCGAGGAGGTCGCCTTCAATCAGGGCTATATCGACCGGGCTCAACTCGAGCGACTGGCTACTAACATGGGCAAGGGCGATTACGCTTCCTACCTGCATAATCTGGCGAACGCTTAAGGCGCCTTGCAATCAATACCGAATGGATACTGAGTTGAAAGCCAAATCAGCTCATCCGGCGGGCTGGTGCCCACGCGTGGTCCTCACCATTAAGCGGCGCTCCCAGGATCGATCTTGGCGCAACGTACCATCGTGCAAGAGGTAACGCCATTCCGTGCGTCAGCAGTGATCGGTACATTAGTGAGTATTTGCGGCATCAATCCGCTCCACAAAAGAAATGAACCGGGGCGGCAGCTCCGACGAAGCTCAATTGGCGATCGCGAAAACTACGCCGCAAGCTAGTGCCGAGATCGGAGCCCACCACAGGCCTATCGACGCTACGCCTCAGTCGCAAACAGAGAAGAGTTCATGTAACCCATCGAGTTGCAAAGCGATTGACAGAGGGAAGTCGTAGGGATTGACACCAGAGACTTGAGAAACGACACCTGGGAAAAGAGGTATGGGGGTCGAAAAGAACGAATTGTAGATGTCCAATGCGCTGGACTGAAAAATGACGTTTTCCGGCGCTGGCCGTTTGCCGAGCTGCCTCAAGACAGTATAAGGGCAATTCAATTTGCACATGGGTTGTCGGCGGGTCCGGCAAGTGGTTAGACGGCTATCCAACAATGAAAGTTGACCGACTTCAGCTCTGTGGTCGCCCAGACATCCACGATTTCATAGGTCTCCTCGTCTTTTTGGGCTGCATTCTACTCTTCTCTTATTGGTTTTTGCACGGGGAACGGATTCAGCACAATTCCGGTCTCGGCTGGGATGGCGCGGCCTATGCAGACTGGGCCCAGCGCGACACAATTGAAGTATTGCGCAGCCGCACAATTTCCGAATACTACGTAGGGCGCATCCTCCCATCGCTGGTCGTGCACTTCCTAAGTGAGTGGTTGCGTTACGACATCAGCGGTACCGCTAACGTAATCCGAGCGTTCTTCCTCCTGAACTGCGCGCTTCTCTGTTGCGGTGTGGGCTTGATCTTCTCCATCGCGCACTACTTCCAATGGCGACGCAACATCTCTTATCTCGCAATCTCCGGCTTCCTGTTCAATTATGCGGTGCTAACCAATCTTTCGTACAATCCGACGCTCACCGACATGTCGGGCTATGTGTTGGGCTTGGCGATCGTTCATGCCTATCTGCGCCGCAATATGCTCTCGCTCTGGCTCTTCAGCTTCCTCTGCGGATTTGTTTGGCCGACTATGATCTACGGCTCCTTTCTTTTGATCGCCTTTGGGCATGCCAAGTTGGAAACGAGACCCACCCCGCGTCACGCACATCTTTTGGCGCTGGCCGGTGGTGTTTTTCTGCTCGGGCTATCGGCGTGGCTCTATTTTGTTAAAGGGCTCCGTCAAACGCCCGGTACGACGGAGATCAGGCTCGCATTCCTACCGCTCTGCGCGGTCCTCTATGTAGGATACCTCTACTTTGCGGAGCTTCCGCTCATCAACATTCCAGCGAAATTGCGCGCGTTGCGGGACGTTAACTGGCGGCATATGGTGGCGGCACTCGTCCTTCTCATCGCAGCCAAATGGTTGAGCACCCATTTTTCGGACCGGACGACCGGGCCGCTCACGATCGTCAGTTATATTGGGCTTCTCACCCAGGCCTCGCTGGCCAATCCATTGGTAAACGTTGTCGCGCACGCCATGCACTACGGTCCGTTCTATCTGCTGGCGTTGTTTTTGTGGCCCCGAGTCGTCGCCGTAGGACGGGCCGAAGGTCTTGGCCTCACTCTGTTCACGATGCTGTTCGCGGCGCTCTCGGTAGGGTCGGAATCTCGCCAATTCCTGAATGCCTGGCCCGCGCTGATCGTGCTCGTCTGCCAGGCGCTCAATCAACTTGATGAACGCTATCGCATCGATTGGTGGTTCACCTATTCCATTGCTGGTATGGGATTCCTTCTCTCGCGCTGCTGGATTTCCATCAATGTCGGCCCCTGGACCGGTGATTTCCAGCACTTTCCCGACCAGATGCTCTATATGTACACGGGCCCCTGGATGTCGAACCAGATGTATCAGGTCTTTCTAGCGGTCACGCTGATTTGCAGTCTCGCGATCGCTGCATTGCTGCGCAAGCTTCCGATTCAACCATCCCACTCTTGGGCTAAGTCGTGATGGCTAAAACCTTATCCGTCGTCGTGCCGATCTACTTCAACGAGCAGGCGCTGCCGGATCTCTTCAGCAAGTTGCGCTATGTCGAAGACAAGCTCGAGAAGCAGGGTGTCAAGCTCGAGCTCATCTTCGTTGATGATGGTTCGGGGGACAATTCTCTGGCCTTGTTGCGACAATTCAAATTGGTCCGTCCAACAACGATGGTCATCAAGCTCGCACGCAACTTTGGCGCGATTAGCGCCGTCAAGGTCGGAATCGACCACCTTTCCGGGGATGCGTTTCTCTTCCTGGCCGCCGATCTGCAAGACCCGCCCGATCTTATCCCCGAGATGGTGGCCCATTGGCTCAGTGGGAAGAAGTATGTCATTTGCGAGCGCACAGATCGAGAGGATCCTCTGAGCTCAAGAATGTTCTCGGTCATCTATTACAAGCTGCTTCGCAAATTCGTGGCGCCATCATATCCTAAGCAAGGCTTTGACCTGGCTCTGATGGATAAGGCATTCCTGCCGTACCTGCGGGAAAGCGGCAAGCACGTCAATTTCCCGTTGTTCCCGTTTTGGCTGGGATTTACTCCAGAGAAGATCAAATACAAGCGGCTCGCGCGAAAGCACGGAAAGTCCCGTTGGACGTTCGGCAAGAAGTGGAAGCTTCTGATCGATTCGATCTTCTCGTTCTCGTTCGCGCCGGTGCGAATTATTTCCGGCATCGGCCTGTTTGTGTCGGTTGCGAGCTTTGGTTACGGCGCATTAGTTGTCGTCAGCGCTCTGGTCGGCAAGATCGCTGTGCCCGGATTCGCCACGCTCGCGGCACTCATGTCGTTCTTACTCGGGCTTATAATCCTCATGCTGGGCATCATCAGCGAGTATGTTTGGCGTATTTTCGACGAGGTAAATCGACATCCCTATGCGGTAATTGATCAGATCGTTGACGGGCCGTCCGAGGAACAGCATTCGTCCCAGGCGAATTGAATGTGAATCCGACATTGGCCTTGAAGAAGTGCGGTGTAGCTTCGGTTTCTGTGTCAGCCCAAGACTCCGATCGTGAGCTGTCGACGTTGCTTCTCCTAAGGAGCTCGCTTCCGTGAAGGAATGACAATTCGATGCTTTGCTTCACTTAGGGATATTGAGATGATCCGCCCGATTGAAGCTTTCAGAGGAATGCCAGCGAGCAGCTGAGGAGATCGGCGCCGAATTGCAGATGTCGCCGCGTACGACCGGTATGCGCCTGTGTACTAGGATTCTGTATGCGAGCTCCTCGTGGGGGCATCTAGATTCGCCGGTGTACACATATGTCGAAAGTCCTCAGTGTATCGTGTGCCTCGGAGCTTCTGGAGTCTCGTCGTAGGTGACAGCGCTGACAATTAACAATCCTGCAACGATAGCGAGCACGATGAGTGCTGTTTTCATGTGTCTCTTTCGCCTCCCGCCGCTCCCGGGTCGATTGGCGCGGCAATCAGGATGGTATCAGTATCGAGTCGGTGATGATTGCCGCGACGGCTGTCGCACGCAACAGTTTTTGTTGAAGTCTGCTTTTCGCGCAGGGTCAATCAGCGACGGTTTTGGTTGTCGCATGCGGGGTTAAGCGTCCTGAACCCCGTTTTTGCTTGAGAGCGGATCTCCTTCGATAGCTTTCGACGTTCATCTCAGGGAGAAAAAGGAGCACGAAATACCGTAGAAAATGCCGTTTCGACGAAGGCCACCGCATACCCCAAACCTGCGACGTTCACTTCGGCATATCACATGCGGCGCTCTGTCGGCCTGTTCCCAGGTGCAGGTTGGGTCCGGTCCGTGGCTTACCCCACGGACTTGGTGACGGGCGACGCTTATGTGTTTTGGGTGGCTAGTCCTTCGCTCGCGTCGGGTCGCACCGATTTGTGCGCAGAAAATGGATAGTTACTCGTCGATTGATACCCCACAGAAACACGAATGCATTCCGTCATGATCCAGCGTGAAGTTGCCGGTAGAATGTTAGGGGGATCAATCGGTCTGGGATGCGAAGGGAGCTGAGAGAGCACTTATTTCAGGCGTCGAGCGTCAGTTAGTCTTGGAACTGCTCGGAACGATAGCTAGGCTTGAGTGGGAAGCGTATGCTGAGTGAAGTTCAAAGCTGATGTACTACGGCCGTCGCATGCTAGGGGTTTCCATTCAAGAGTACTCGTCAGCAATCCTGATCGACACCTTCGGGCGCTTCCTGTTGCAGCGCCGGGATATGAAGGCCGGCATCATGTGGCCCGGCAAGATCTCACTGTTCGGCGGCCGACGAGAAGCTGGAGAGAGTCGCCTGGATTGTATTGTTCGTGAGATTGCTGAAGAGACCAGTTATTCTCTCGGTTCCGAACGGTTTTGCCGTCTAGCGAGTCTATACTCGCCTGGCTTGAACGATATTGGCGGTTACGTAAGAGCCGAAATCTATATTGCGGTGGCCGTTCCGGCCGAACGTCTTAGAATTACCGAAGGCAAGCTTTTGATCGTAAATTCGGAGAGCCTACGGTCAGTCAAAACTGAGCTCGAACCCGTGACATCAATGGCGTTGCGCCACTTTCTGGCGCGCGCCTGAAAGTCTTGCTATTGATTTAGTGTCGTTGACCGAGGTGCGCCGGACTTCGTACATATCTGATCGGCCGATTGGGCTTGGCACCCGCTAATTCGGCGATTCATTGACGAGGCCAATCGATCGGCTTGACGACCCAGCTACCGAGGCACCGGAACCTAACTGGCCCTTGGACCGATCTTCTGCGCGACCACCAGCCGATCTCGCAGCTGCAGCGAGAAGGTAGTTCGACGGAAGGAGTTCAGGAGGTTAGAGCAGATCTGCTCGCGGCAGGCGGGTCTCGCGACGACTGACCTTTGAGCGAGATGCCCTGTTGAAGGTGGCCGAGGATCGGCGGCGAGCCGCAGATGCAATCGAGGCGAAATTGAATCGAACTAGTGCCGTGCTCCCTAAAGTGCGGTGATGCATCTGCTGAAATTGGCAAGTCACCGATGATAGTGCGAGTGAGCCCCTCCCACCTTTCGAGACGACAGCGCAAGGGCCAAGCCTTCGTCAATGGAAATCTGCGGCCTCCATCCAGTTTCGATGGCTTTGGAGATGTTCAGCTTTAGCGAGCCGAGCAGGCTATCATGCGTGTCTTGTCGGCCAAGCGCTTTAAAGAGGAAGCTCAACAAGTCGGGGTGCGCGCGGAAGAGCCACGGGCTCTTGCCAGATGCTCTTCCCAAGCTCTCGATGAATTCGGGCGTGGAGATTTGCTGACCGTCAGCCACCAGGAAGATCTCGAAATTGCTCGTAGGATCGGGGTGGGCCAGCCGCCGAAGAATAAAAGATGAGAGGTTTTGTACGGCCAGGAAGGCTCGCTGATTACGAATCGCCGCAAAGGGTAGTGGCAGCCCCAAGTTCACTGCACGTGCCAGCAGGGCAAAGTTCCCTTTAGCGCCGGCACCGTACACCAACGGCGGTCTAATTATCGAGATACGCATAGCGCTATCGCGTGCGAGCATTCTGAGCCCCCTCTCGGCCGCGGCCTTAGACATTCCGTAAAGGCCGACAGGGGTAAGGTCGTCTTCTTCATCGAAGGGGGCGCGACCGTCATTGCTGCGGCCATGTACGAGCACGGTGCTGAGGAAGATGAAGTGGCGCACTCCAGCTTTTGCCGCGCTGCGAGCGAGGTTTAGTGTGCCTTCGATGTTGACGTCGCGGTACAACCTAGCCGCGTGCTCATCGTGCTTGTGATGCACTCGCGCGGCCAGATGAATGACGGCACCGACACCCGCCAGCGCAGGCCCCCAGTCGGTTCCGGGACCTATCGATTTAAGTAAAATCTCGTGTTCCATCTTCGCCGGTTTTCGAACGGTACCCCGGACTTCCCATCCCTCTCGCAGGAGCGCGGGTGCAAGGTGTCGCCCGATGAAACCGTTGGCGCCGGTGAGCAGCACAATCTGTTTAACGTCGCTCATCGTTCGCTTATCCCCGTGCATCAGCATGTCATGGTCAGGCCGCGCTCGACCCGAATTCCGGAACCGCATCCTTCAGGATGGCCCTGATGGTGGCCCGATCGTCGCGCGCGATCGCCTGGTCCAGCGCCGCAATCCATTTGCGCAGCGTCTGCATCGGCGGCTCGTTCGGCTGCGCGGCCATGATGCCGGCGACGCCGATCTCGCGGGTCGGTTCCTCAGAGGCGAACAGGATTTCGTGCAGGCGTTCGCCGGGCCGCATGCCCGTGAACACGATTTCGATGTCGTAGCCGGGTTGCAAGCCCGAGAGACGAATCATGCGCTCGGCGAGATCGACGATCTTCACCGGCTGGCCCATGTTGAGCACATAGACCGACACGTCCGAACGCTGCGTTCCGAGCGCATGCGTTGCCGCCGTGATGACGAGATCGCAGGCCTCACGGATGGTCATGAAGTAGCGGACCATGTCGGGATGCGTGACCGTCACGGGACCGCCGGCATCGATCTGGGCCTTGAACTTCGGCACCACCGAGCCGTTCGACGCCAGCACGTTGCCGAACCGGACCGAGATCAGCCGCATCGACCGCCTGGCGCCGCCGTGACCCGCCGCAAGATCATGGTCGAGCGCCTG